>JABDKX010000202.1 GCA_013001975.1 Saprospiraceae bacterium
TAGCAAGCATCATGAAACGCCTTGGATCTGTTTGGATTACAACTGCCATCTATAACAATAACAACAAATCCTAATGCCGCTAGTGCATTATGATCTCGCCTACTCGCTGAAAATGATCTGCTGCCAACGCCGCCACCTTGAGGACCTGGATAAACATAATTTACAACTGGATATTTTTTTCCCTCTTCCATTTCATTCGGTGTAAACATAAGACCGTAGAGATCAAACTCGCCATTATCTGATTTCACTTTTATCGGTTGCGGAGGTTTCCATCCTGTAGCTAATAATCTGGAGATATCTGCTTTTTCTAAGGTTGATATAAACTGACCATCTATGGTTCTTAAAACAGAAACAGGCGGCACATCAGGTTGTGAATAATTATCGACAAAATATTTACCATTTGGCGACAAAGAAATTCTATGGTTCCCATTTTCTGGTGTTAACAACCTCAAATTCATTCCAGAAAAATCAACTTTATAGAAATGGCTAAAATAAGGGTCCCTGCCTTGTTCTTTGCCATTGGCTTCAAAATATATCACTCGATTACTTTCATCCAACTTCTTAATTCTTGTTACTACAAAATCACCTGATGTAATTTGGTTTTTCAGTTCACCTGTATTAATATCATATAAATAAAGGTGTCCCCAATTATCTCTTTCCGAATACCAAATAAACTCATTCGAGTTAGGTAAATATTTCCAATTGATTGCACCTTGACCTGATTCGTATTGCGTATCAACTTCTTCTTTGAATATATCTTTAACTTCCCCTGTTCGTGCATCAGCAATCCTGAGTTGTGCAATTTTATGATCTCTGGATGTCGATACAAAAACCAATTTTGTAGCATCATCATTCCAGTAGTTATCATCAAAAGCGCCATCACAAGAAATATCATCACACAAAGTTCCACGTCTTGGATCAGGATCCATTTGAAGTCTTATGATATCTTTAGAAGGGACATCAATAATAACACGGTGAATTCTAATTATATCATCATCTTCAGGTAGAGGATATTTCCAAGCTGATAATTTAGGTGCACCAACTTGCGTGTTGACCATATACATGTCACTAACGTGTCTTTGATCTTGCTGAAAAGTGGCTATTTTCTTTGAATCTGGCGACCAAAGTAAAATGGGTCTTTCACTCTTTCTCCAACCTGCATTATCTGTTGCATATCCAAAATTTTCTATACCATCAAAAGTCAATTGTGTTTTATCACCAGACTTAACATCTCTGACCCACAGATTCCAATCTTCAATATAAGCTGCTTTTTGAGCATCAGGACTTAACAATTCTGTTCTGCGGTCATATTTTGTTTTTTCCTTTTTCTCTTCCAACCACGAATCCAAAATATCCTTTGAGTCAGTCGTTTTCTTTTCACCGTTTTCAGAATTGACCAACACATATTCGGTTTTGCCGTTATCGCTGACTCTATACCAGAAAGCATCATCACCTTGCCAATTCGGATAAACATTCATCCGATCAACAAGTTTGTTGGTATTCCACCTTAATTGATCTACAGCATTATCATAATCTTCAGTAGATAACAATTGTTGTCCAGATAAAACATTAATTGAAAGCATGCATATTAAACAGAAAGAGATAATATATTTCATAAGAAGTAAATTTTTACTTCATAAATGTAATACTAAATTATATCTAAATAAAATATGTTATTGAGGAGAAAATTAATACCAAGTGACCTTTTCACCAATCGGTTTCTTTTGAGGTTTTGGAGGTAATTCACCTTGAGGAACACCTATGTAAAATAAGCCCAAGCACTTTTCGTTTTCATGCATATCAAAAAATTTATTTGCATGTGTTATGATGTATTGAGGACTGCTCCAATATCCTCCCAAACTTAAAGCTGTTAGAGTTAAGTATATGTTTTGAATGGCCGTTGCAACAGCAGCTACTTCTTCCCATTCTGGTAAACCAGAGTCTTCATTCCTATGCATAGAAATCATGAGGATATGACTCGAAAGATTAATCTTCTTCGGAATTTTATCGAACTTATTTCCTTTGAAATTATCTGGATGAGTGTAAGATGTGTATGCATCTTGTGCAAATTTAATGAAAGCTAGTTTACTCTTTGGTGTAATGACGTGAAAACGCCATGGCTCAGTATGTTTATGACTCGGCGCTTGATTTGCGTTATCCAAAATCTCGTTGATAAGATCAACCGAAATAATTTCTCCTGAAAATGATTTTGGATAAACTGACTGTCGTCCGTGTATGATTTTATTTAATGTATTTATCATTTAAATTAATCCCTCTTAAGGTTTTACTGCTACGACTTCAATCATTTGAGGACAATGTATAGTTGCACCATTAATAAATTCTAATTGTTCAAAATCATCCAATGCTTCTTCTACTTCACCTTGACTTAAGAAACCACGTTCAACAATCTTAGGTAAATAAATATGTAAGAAGGTTTTAGGCCAGTACCAATTTAAATCTTCTGGTGTTGCCAGCTTTGGCATCAGTCTCGTACTAATTACCTCCATTCCAGCATCATAAAAAATTGCAGGAAGCCTTCTTCCTATATCGATATCTCCATCTTGCTCCTTCATACTTTTCAAAGCAGCTTTGATAGCTTTTGTCATTCCAGGTAAATTTGGCTCTATCTGAAATGTTGACCAATCATAATATTCTTGAATAACGAATGCGCCGCCACTTTTCAAGTAACCACATGTCTTATTTATAATTTCTTCAGGATTAGAAATCCAAGCCATTGCCCATCTGCAATAAATCGCGTCTAAGCTTTCATTCAATAAAGACATTTCATTAAAATCACAACAATGCGTTTCAATATTTAATGCGTGCAACTCATTTGTCTTATCTAAAAAGTCAATGTATGATCTAGACTTATCGACACCAATTACTTTACCGTGAGGTCCAGCTATGTATGCTAATTCTTGAGTACAAAACCCTGGACCACATCCCAAGTCTAAAATGGTTTGTCCATAACTGAATTCGCCGATCTCCCACCCTTTTCTGGCTTCTTTTGACCACACTTGATGTTGGTATCCTAATCTATAAAGCTCCTCTCTTTCAGTACCTAGAATATATGCGTTTTTTTCAGCCATAATTATTTAATCTCTAGATCTTTTTCTTTTACCAATTCCCAAAGTTTTTGCCAACCATAATATGAGGATTGACCCTACAATTCCTGCTACAATCATTCCAATAATATTTTCTGATAACGTAACATTAAATTGTTCCTTGATAATATTTACAATACCTGATCCAGCATTTATATTTAAAAGATTAAAAAGAAAACCACCAACGATCGCGCCGGTAATTCCGAGTAAGGTATCTGTTATAAATCCAAAAGAGTCTCCTTTCATTATTCTGGCTGCAATTGATCCGGCTAGAGCACCCACAATAATCATTACAATCCAATTTAAAACATCAGCAGGCATAATTATACTTTTAATATTTATCTAATTATTAAATCTATTTTTTTAAAAAAGTGAGTGGCTTTTCCATCATCATATCCCCTTCTCTGATAATCGTTATTGTGATGGTTTGGCCCGGTTCAAATACACTTAAGGCTTTCATATATGTTTGCATATCCACAATCTCCAAATCTCCCATTTTCAAAACAATGTCGCCTTTTTTCAATCCTGCATTTGAAGCTGGTCTGTCTTCGCGGACACCATCAATTCGCATACCTTTACCATCAAATAAATAGTCAGGAATCACACCCAGCGTAACTTTAAAAGCAGGCGCATCTTGCGACTCATCTTTTGTTTTGGTAAAAACCATCTTCGGTTGTTTGTCAATCGTCATCACAAGGCTTCCTAAATACTTGGTGATATCAGCCATGCCTTCAAAGTTAATTAAGTGATAGTCATCTGATGGTCGATGATAATCAGCATGCTGCCCAGTAAAAAACATAAGTACCGGAATATCTTCAAAATAAAAAGAGGTATGATCTGATGGACCTACACCTGATTCTGATTTGGTAAAGCTAAATCCATGATTGGATGTTTTAGCAAATGCTTTTTTCCAAGTCGGGGATGTTCCAGTACCATACAAAGCTAATTTCTTTTCGTCGTTCAAACGACCCACCATATCCAAGTTTATCATATAGTTGATATCTTCTAATTCAAGAGGACTGTTATCTACAAAAAAGTTTGAACCCCAAAGTCCTTTCTCTTCACCAGAAAAAGCAAGGAATAAAAAATTATAATCTAAATCTTTATCCTTTAAAAAGTTAGCCATCGCTAACATAATTGCGACACCTGATGCATTATCATCTGCCCCATTATGAATTGCTGGTGGTCCTGTGTGTAATGATCCTTCTCCTCCATATCCTAAATGATCATAATGCGCACCAATAATGACAGTGTACTCAGCATTATTATCTAAAAATCCACCAACATTTCTACCGATAACAACAGGATCGTTAGGGTTAGCTTCCGTAGCATGAGGGTTGCTTTTAATCGTTTTTTGAAACTTCTGATAAAATGAATTATCCTCGTGAAAAATTCCTTTTAGACCGATATCTGTAAATCTTTGAGCAATATATTCTGAAGCTTTTCGTTCACCTTCAGTTCCCGTTTCACGACCTTCCAACTCATCTGATGACAAATATTTGACATCTGCCTTCATTATTGTTAAAAAATCAGGACTTAATGTAACTGATTGGGTCGACTTACATGACCAAAGCGACAGAATTCCAATAAAGATTGATATTTTTGCAGCTTTAAAGAATAAATTAAAGAGACTTAATCCTTTTAACATGAAAGTATCCAATGTTTGCGCTGTATTATTTGCCATAATTTTCATTTATGCTTGCAAATCTGATAAAAAAGAAGCGTATAATCCTCATTCTAATGTAGAAAAAAAAGAAAGTTTAATGGATAAACAAACTTTGTTGTATCCAAATGAAAAACATATCGCTAATTTGAAGCAATTGACCTTTGGTGGCGACAACGCTGAAGCCTATTGGAGTTTTGATGATAAACAGCTTGTATTTCAAGCAAATAATGAAAAATGGGGCACAGAATGTGATCAAATTTATATCATGTCTCCTAATGATCCATTAACAGCTTCATCAACGCATCCGCTTGTCAGTACAGGTAAAGGAAGAACGACTTGTTCATACTTTATGCCTGGCAATGAATCTGTAATTTATGCTTCTACACATTTGGATTCTGAGGACTGTCCACCAACACCGCCAACAAGAGAAGATAAAAAATATGTTTGGCCGATTTATAGCTCATTCGACATCTTTACCGCTGATCTGGAAGGCAATATTCTTAAGCAACTAACAGACGAGCCAGGTTATGATGCTGAAGCTACACTAAATCCAGCTGGCGACTTAATCGTTTTTACTTCAATCAGATCTGGAGATTTGGAATTATATACAATGAAGATTGATGGAAGTGATGTGAAGCAAGTGACTACTGGCTTAGGTTACGATGGCGGTGCGTTTTTCTCACCAGATGGTACAAAATTAATTTTTAGAGCCAGCAGACCTCAAACAGAAGCTGAAATAAAAGAATACAAAGATTTGTTGAGCGAAGGCTTAGTTATGCCTACCAAAATGGAGCTCTATGTTTGTAATGTCGATGGTTCTGATCTTAAGCAGATTACAACTTTAGGTAATGCAAATTGGGCACCTTTCTTTCACCCTTCTGGCGAGAAAGTCATCTTTGCTTCTAACCATAAATCTAAACGAGGATTCCCATTCAATTTATTTATGATAAATCTTGACGGAACCGGATTGGAGCAAATCACTTTTGATGATACTTTCGATTCTTTCCCTATGTTTTCTTATGACGGCAAGAAATTGGTTTTTGCATCAAATAGAAATAATGGCGGTACCAGGGATACAAATTTATTCTTAGCAGATTGGGTCGAATAAAATGGACGACAAAAAGAAAAAAAACTGGTTAAAAAAAATGGGCTGGGGCGCCTTCCTCTTTTTCTTTATAAAAGGATTGGTCTGGTTAGCTATTTTCTTTGGATTGTTTAAAGCTTGTAATTAGGGTGCTTTGATATAATGAATTGAATGAACTTATTGTATTGAATGTTATTGAATTCATTGTTTCCCCTTCATTCCATTTCGGAGAAGAAACTCGCATTGTTTTCATTGTTCGCATTATTCACATTGTTTACTTCTTTAATTCATTAAGACTTAAACGGATTACTAAATCTTTCATCTGTTGTAATTGTTGCACTAGAAAGCGTATTTAAAAATGCTTCCATAGCTTCCAAATCTAAATCCGTTAATCCCATCTTAATAGGAGATCCGTTCGCTAAAAACTTAGCATCCAATTGATCATGAGGGTTAATTCCGTTATTGTAATGATCGAGAACTTCCCTCAATGTTTCAAATCTGCCATCATGCATGTATGGACCAGTTTGAGCTATATTTCTAAGAGAAGGTATTTTAAATTTACCTTCACCAAAACCATTATCATCATAAATTGTATTCAAACCAATATTTGCCGTTCCTGCAGTTTCTTGATAAGGATTATTAAATCCTGTAGGTGCAGAAAAATTGGCACCAGAGTGACAAGATGCACATTGTGTTTTACTGCTAAAAAACAGTGCCAATCCATGTCTTTCCAATTCACTGAAATCTTGGAAATTATTTTCCAGACCTTTATCAAATTTTGAGTCACCTTTAAATATTGACGCAGTAAATTGTGCCATAGCATCAGCAATTTTATTTGTATTCACTTCATCACTGCCATATGCTCTTGTAAATAATTCTTTATAATAATCTTGAGCAATTACTTTCTCAGATAATTCATGAAGATCATCAATCCCCATTTCAACATGATCCAAGATTGGTCTTAAAACCAAATCTCGTAAATGATTAGATCTGCCATCCCAAAAGAAAGTTGTGTTAAGAATTGGGTTGGCAATGGTCATTGAATTACGAGTTGTTGATTTACCACCAAAACCTTGACTCAGTTTTTGATCATCCGCAAAAGCCAGTTCTTGCTTATGACAACTCGCACAAGAGATAGAATTATTTTTAGATAATGCCTTGTCGTAAAATAAAACCCTTCCTAATGTCGCAATATCATCACTTGTAATCATATTGATATTAAACTGAGGAGGAATATCACAATTATTGCAATCTGGAATATTGACTACAACATTTTCAACCCCTGGTGAATTACTGGCCAATACCAGATTTGAAGGTAGAATAAAGTTAGGAGCTTCTTCTACAACATTGATATAATCATATGGAGTTTCAGGTAATATAGGAGCAGTTGACTGCTGTGGCAAAATAGTTTCTTGCTGGCAAGCAATAATACAAGAGACAATCGTAAATACGCCAAAAAGTCTAATAATTGATTTCATATGGAAGAATTTTAAGTAAAATAATAATAATTTGATTGTTACGTGTGAAATTTAAGTATCATTAATACTAAATTAACTCAATTGACACCACTTTATTTTCTGAATAACAAATTTTAAGAGAATTTCAAGATTAATTAATCTTTGTTAAAATCTACAATTAGAAATAATCCGATTGGTGGAATGGTGTTCAAACTGGGATCCTCATCTGTTATCCCTAGAATCAAATGTGTTTCTGTCATCAGTTTAAGGTTATCGGTTATTTTATATTCAAATCCCAATCCTAATCCAAAGCCAATCGTACCTTGATCATTAAAAGTATCATTAGGCTCATTGAATGATCCAAAATTTATGATGCCGTTGTAGGATGTATAGTAACTGAATTTAGAATTGATTTCTTTCCTTTTCAGAAAACCTGCTGCCAAATTAAAGTAATTATCATTATTGATATTATCGTCTTGAATGCGAACACCCAATTCCAAATTGAATCGTTTAGCCCCTTTTCCAGATCTGTATAAAAATGTAAATGGACCAGCCCGTCTTACGGATTCATTAAACGGAATAAATTGTGTTATCGTTTGGGTTAAATTAATACCCATCTCAACTGTTTTACCCGCGCGTGCTTTTCTTTTTTTCTCATTGATTTCTTCTATTAAATCCTGAAGTTCTTCTTCGGATTGCGCTTGTGCATTTATAATAAATGCACCTAAGAAAAAAATAAGTATTATTATTCTAATCATCTTAAAATGCATAATTTAAGTAAATAAATAATGGAGGTTGTAAAGAGAACGTTTGCGATTCTGTATTTATAACTGAGTCGGATTGTCCTGATTCTGATCTTCTATTAAAATTTTGGAGAAAATAAAGTGTTGCTTCAGTACTGACGTATAACTTTTCATTTATGTAAAACTTTAATCCAGCTAGAAAGCCTCCACCAACGCCAATAACACGATTTGAAATAAGACTGTTAAAAGCATTTAATATTCTGACTTTATCAGATTTGTAATGGGCGATGCCGTCCATCCCCCAATAAAAAATCCACTTATCATCAATTGGGTTTTCCAATTCAAATCCAATACGTCCATATGCTTCGTGTTCACTAGATTCTCTAAAAGCAAAGGTGATATTATCAAAGAATTCAGAATTAGACCCTGTCAATCCTAAACCAAATCTTATTATTTTATTTCCATTTTTTATTCTTAGTGACATTGGAAAATCTGAAGCTTCTAGAAAACTGCCATTTCCAGAAAAACTTGATAAAACCGATGTCACATTGATACCTATGTCAATTGAACTTGATTTAGTTTCATCTTGACTTGACAAGATCGTCGACACCAAACATAAAATGACAAAGAGATATTTTTTCATTCGTACAAAGTTGTAATGATTCATAATTGCATATTACCATTTTTACGGTAAAAAGACTACATTTAAAACATATTTAAGACAAATTTTATTTTAGTTGTTAATCTAATTTAAAAGTCACAATTATCAACCTACCAACTAAATGTTCAAGTATATAAAGTGGCCCGTTTTCATTTTTATCTTTTTTGCAGGTATAGGAATTATCACTATTAACCTGGCATCGTATGCTTATAATGCTCCCCAACCCGTCCTTAAAGAATACTTTGACAAACTAGCCACAGAATTTACGCTTAAAAAGATAACGCACAACAACAGATCATTAAGATATTTAGAATCTGGTCTCAAGAATAACAAAGCTCCTCTACTTGTTTTTATTCATGGCGCGCCAGGAAGTATTGATCAATTCAAAACTTTTCATGCAGACTATGACCTGAAAAATAGTTTTAAAATCATTTCGGTGGACAGATTAGGATATGGTGAATCAGATCGCGGCAGAGCAGAAATAAATATAAATGTTCAGGCTGAGGTGATATCGAAAGTATTAAAACAATATGATCCTGTCCAAACACTTATAATTGCGCATGATTATGGTTGTAATATATCTGCTCTAATAGCAGCAAAGGATTCAACAATTACTGACGGTATAATAATGTATGCTCCTTCAATTAATCCAACCTCAAAGCATACAAAATGGTATCACCATATTATTAATAACGGACTTTTCAGAACAATCCTGCCTGATCATATAAATGTATCTACTGTAGAAAGAATCAACCAAGAAAAATCATTGTCGGACATTAAATATGAATGGCAAAAAATCAACTGCCCTATTTTGTTTTTAAGTGAAAAATCAGAAACTAAAACAAAAGATAACATTGAGATTAATTTTGCCAAAAACCATATTCCAGAACATATTCTGCATATAAAACATAGAGCAGGTATCGGACATTTACACATATGGAAGAACAAAGCTCTCTTAAAAAATATTATCTTGGAATTTTTAGCTGATCAAGTCAGCCCTGAATAGTTTTATTGGAATATGTAATTTTATGAAATCGCTTGGTATAAATCTAATATTTATCTTACTGATTCCTTTTTTTTTATCAGCCCAAAATTTGGTTTTTTTTGAAGACAAATCTGACCTTTTATCTGATAATAAGCTGGGTGGAAAACCTGCCAGTGCTTTTTTAGATATCAATGGCGATTATCGTGATGATCTGGTCCGATTAAACCGCGTTAACCAATTATATGTCGATATACAATCAGATAATGGTCAACGATTTGAAACTCAAGAAATAACAAAAATAGAAGGAGACGTCTGGGCAATCAATGCAGGAGACTTAGATAACGACGGCATCAGTGAGATCTTTGCTTCGGGTCAATATAATGGAGTGCAAATATTTAAAGCCGAAAGTCATTTTTCTGATTATCAATTAGACCAAGTAACTTTTACAAATTTCTTTACCCAAAATGCCAACTTTGTAGATATAAATAACGATGGATATCTTGATGTGTTCGTTTGTAATGATGATAACCTCAACAAGATATTTTTAAATGATCAAAATGGTCGTCTCTTCGATGCATCTGGACTGATAGATATGCGTACAAAACCATCTTCAGATAATTCAGGGAATTACGCGAGTGTATGGACTGATATTGACAATGACGGCGATCTGGATTTTTATGTTTCTAAATGTCGAGTCGGCATTGATGACGCAACTGATCCAAGACGGATCAATATGTTATTTATAAATAGCAATGGTCAATATATTGAGTCTGCTGCTGAGTACGGATTGGCAAGAGGAGAACAAACATGGACATCAAATTTTGGTGACATCGACAATGATGGTGATCTGGATTTATTCATGTTGAATCATGAAGCCAGATCAATGTTGTTTGAGAATATAGATAACAATTTTATCGAAATTCCTTTACTGGAAAATAATGAATTGCTTGAAACTGAAGGATACCAATCTGTTCTAGCTGATTTTAATAATGATGGTTTCTTAGATATTTTAATCGGAGGACAAGAAGACTTTCTTCTTATCAATAATAAAAACAAATCTTTTATAATAAATAATGTACCTTTTGGCATTCAGGATATTGCTTCTTTTTCAATTGGCGACGCGAATAACGATGGTTTCATAGATGTGTTTGCATCTTACACTGGCATATACAGTTCCGATTTTGACCCAGACAAATTATTTGTAAATTCTCAAAATGAAAACAATTACCTCGCTCTTGCGCTCAAAGGTATTACATCTAATAGAAAAGGAATCGGTGCTAAAGTAATGATCTATGGAGAATGGGGACAACAAATGCGATATATCAAATCTGGCGTTGGCTATGGAACATCAAATTCATTAACTGCAAGATTTGGCCTTGACGAAGCCAATACAATCGATTCTTTAATTATTGTATGGCCATCAGGTGTGAGAGAAAAATATGAATCTTTAGAAATAAATAGTCATTATTTAGCAACTGAAAGTATATGCATTCAAGAATTACTCAATATTTCATCTTCGACTCTTATATTAGATTGCAACAACCCAACTGCCCTCGTTAATGTAAATGCAAATAATCAAAGTATAAGCTGGTCAAATGGCGACGCAGGCAATGATATTACAGTAGAAAAATACGACCACATCTTTGCCATTACTCAAGAGTCAAATGGATGTACCAATATATCTCAAACCATCATTATCGATACGTTAGCTACTTTGGTCAAACCGGAATTGACTTTACTAGATGATGTAATTACTTGCGACAAATCAACCATACAAATAAAATCCAGAAATGGACAAGACTACTTGTGGCAGGATGGTACTGAAGATGATAAGTTCAATGCTACAATAAGTGGAAATTATGTAGCAAAAAACTTTAACGATTGTGACACTGTTGCTTCTGACCCAATTGATATTGAATTTGTCGATCCAGCATTCACATCACAAGATTCTACAATTATAATTACAGAAACATCCATTATAAATCTTGAAGGACCAAACGATAGTGTTATTTGGTATCAGGATTCTTTGCAAACACATGAAATTGGAACAGGCATGTTTTTCGAAACTGACTCGATTAAAAATGACACTGTTTTTTATTATCAATATCAAATAGATCAAGTGGCTCCTATTTATATAGGCGGAGAATCAATCAGTAAATCTGAAGGAGAACAACTTTTCATTGAAGAAAACTTTAATCCCAAATTATTTTTTGCCGTTGAAAAAACAGTACAGTTAAATACCATTTCTGTCAATGCACTTGTTTCAGGAATTCGAGCCATTGAAATATTTTCAATAACTGAAAATGAAGTTGTCTATGTAGATACCCTTGACATTGATAGTGGCATTTCTATAATTGATATTTACACAGTTCTACAACCTGGAGAATATGAAATGAGTAATGATCCAAGCCTCTCGATGCAAACGATAGGTAGTAATTCACCGCAATTCAGACACACCGTAAACCAAATAACATATCCTTACTTGATTGATGATTTTATTATCATCAGATCCTCTAATTTAGGTGAAGATAATTATCCTAATTTTTTCGATTGGACTGTAGCACCCATTTTAGAAGAATGTATCTCTGGGTTATTTAAATATGAGATCGACTACGATCCTATCAGTCAAACAAATTTATTAGAAAGTTCAACTTTTAAAATATATCCTAATCCTGCTGATGATTACCTTTACATTAATTCAGATATAATTATAAATGACATTAAAGTATTTGGCATAGACGGACGAAGACATTTTTCAACAACTCCCCTTGAATCAAATATAAAACTTGATTTATCTTCTTTACCAAAAGGATCATTTATACTTGCCATCACCACAGATCAAGGTAATTTCAATCAGAAAGTTGTAAAGATGTAGGTTGGTGTATTAAAGCATACTTCTTTTAAATAAAAGAAAGTAAATTAGCCATTCAATTTTAAATGAATGCTGAACAAATATCTGATACCTTTCTTTTTCATACTATTGGTTTCGTGCAATGATTCCACTTCAAGTAAACTTCCGTCTATTAATGGGGACACGATTCTTAAACATTTAGAAGAGCTTTCCGCTGACAAATATCTTGGACGGATGCCTTGTGGTCCTACAGATCAAATGACTGTTGATTACATATCTGATGCTCTAAAAGAATTAGGTATTAAACCAGGCAATAATGGCAGCTACTTTCAGGAAGTCCCTCTCCTTACAATTGATGGTGATATCTCCGAAACGATGGCAATTAAATATCCTGACAAACAAGAAATTTGGAAAAAGGGAAAAGATTTTGTGATTCATTCTGAAAGAAAAGTTGATAATATTGGTTTTAAGGATTCTGAATTGGTGTTTTGTGGTTATGGCATTGTTGACGAAAAATTAGGTTGGAATGATTATGAAGGCATTGACATGAAAGGGAAAACGGCCGTTGTTTTAGTAAATGACCCTGGATATGGCGGTGAAGATCAACAATTTTTTAAAGGAGACATCATGACCTACTATGGTCGATGGACTTATAAATACGACGAGGCAGATCGGCAAGGAGCCGATGGCTTGATCATCATACATGAAAAAAACTCCGCTGGTTATCCGTGGTTTGTTGTTCAGAGTTCTTGGACAGGACCTCAACAAGGACTTTCAGGAATCGATAGATCAAATGACTGTGGCGTAAAAGGATGGATCACTTTAGATAATGCAGTAAAATTATTTGAAAATGCAGGTTATGATTTTACGACTGAAATTAAAAAAGCGAGAACTAAAGATTTCAAACCATTCTCTTTAAAAGGTAAAGCAACAGCATCATTAGATAATCATTATTCTGAATGTATTTCTAATAATGTCATTGGATTTATTGAAGGTTCGAAATATCCTGAAGAATACATTGTATATACAGCCCATTGGGATCATATTGGCATTGGAAAAGTAGTTGCTGGTGATTCTATTTACAATGGTGCTTTAGATAATGCCAGTGGAGTCGCTGCAGTATTATCAATTGCTGAATCATTTGCGAAAGCCAACACTCGTCCTGAAAGGTCTGTGGTTTTTCTTTTCGTTACAGCAGAAGAACAGGGTCTGTTGGGTTCGGAATATTATGCAGAGAATCCTATATTCCCATTGGCAAAAACTGTTTGTAATTTGAATATTGATGGCGTTAATCCAGCAGGTCCTATGAAAGATTTTACTATTGTAGGAAAAGGGCATTCAGAAATGGATCAATTTGCCGAAAAAGCAGCCATCGCACAAGGACGTTATATATTGGATGAACAAGAACCAGAAAAAGGATATTTCTTTAGGTCTGATCATTTTAATTTTGCTAAAAAAGGTGTACCTGCCCTATATGGTGACGGTGGATATGATCATGTTGAGAAGGGAAAGGAATACGCCAAAGCCTTTAAAGATGATTTTATTGCCAATAATTATCATGCACCGTCTGATGAATTTGATCCTGAAAAATGGGATGTGAACGGTATGATTCAGGATGCTCAAATATATTTTAATATTGGCTATAATATATCAAATTCCAGAGATTGGCCAAAATGGTATGAAGATTCAGAATTCAGTCGTAAAAAACCAACTGTTAAAGATTAACTATGCATAATTTAACACCCTTTCATGTTGCTATTCCTGTCCATGATGTTCAATTGGCAAGAGCGTTTTACAGAGATGTTTTAAATTGTCCAGAAGGGCGATCAGATACGAATTGGGTTGATTTCAATTTGTATGGTCATCAATTTGTGATTCACTACAAGCCAAAATCAGAAACACAAAATAATCATCACAATGAAGTGGATGGCCATGCAGTACCTGTACCTCATTATGGCGTTGTTTTAGAATGGCAAGATTGGGAAGCATTAGCGCAAAGGTTAAAAGATCACGAAATAAAATTTATAATAGAGCCACATATCAGATTTGAAGGACAACCAGGCGAGCAAGCGACTATGTTTTTTCTTGATCCATGTGGAAATGCTTTAGAGTTCAAATCATTTAAAGATTTCAAAAACATTTTTGCAACCTAAAAATATTTACAATGAAAGCCATCTATTTAAAAAAATATGGACATGCGAATAAGGCATTTGAAATTCGTGAAGCAGAAATGCCGACACCAGGACCAAGAGAAGTTTGCATTAAAGTAAATTTCTTTGGGATTAATTTTGCCGATGTTGTTGCTAGGAGAGGTCTTTATCCTGACGCTCCGAAAAATCCTGCAATAATTGGCTATGACGTAACAGGTGAAATTGAAAGTGTAGGAGAAGAAATCACGGAATTTAAAAAAGGAGATAAGGTTGCTGCTTTAACAAGATTTGGTGGATACGCCGAATACGTTACAACAATGATAGAGGGTGTCGTAAAGTTACCCGATGGATATGATGAAGCCAAGGCAACCGCTCTAGCGACTCAAGCATGCACAGCTTATTATTGTGCAGAAGAATGTGTGACCTTGAATGCAGGTGATAATGTTTTAATACAAGCAGCTGCGGGAGGAGTTGGTTCTATTTTAGTTCAGATAGCTCGACATCATGGATGTACTATTTTTGGAACTGCCTCAACATCAAAATTAGGTAAGTTAGAAGAAAACGGTGTTCATTATCCTATTGATTACACCAAAAAAGATTTTTACACAGAGATTGAAAAAACGTTAGGCGGTCAAAACTTAGATTTTGTTTTTGACAGCATTGGAGGAAAAGTATTTAAAAAAGGATATAAGTTATTACAACCTGGAGGATCAATTGTTACTTTCGGAGCAGCAGCTCAAATAAGTGGAAATAATAAATTAAAAGCGCTTGGCGTATTGTTTGGATTTGGACTATTCTCCCCTATTCAATTACTATTGAGTTCGAAATCTTTGATAGCTGTCAATATGTTACGTATTGCTGATTTCAAACCTCAATTATTCCAAAAAATATTTTCAGGTGTTATGGATTATGCAGACAGAGGCATCATCAATCCAACTGTAGCTAAAGTATTTGAAGCTGACCAAATTGCAGAAGCCCATGAATATGTTGAATCAAGAAAAAGTTCTGGTAAAGTTGTTATGCGGTGGTAGAAGAACCTTTTTTAGCTCGTATTCTACTTAAGGATTCAGCTGTAATACCCAAAAATGAAGCAATGTGTTTCAAAGGAATTTGGAGTACATAATCAGGATGTTCTTTAAGTAATTTATAATATCGATCTTCAGCAGATAGTGTAAAGAAATCTAATTCTCTTTGCCGCTTATCAATAAGAAGTCTTTCCATGACGACACGACCCAACACATTTATATCTAAAAAATTGTCATACAACCAATATAAATCTTCGTGACTAATTACCAAGAAATTAGTAGCTACCAAAGTCTTAATATTATATTGTGAAGGTTCGCGAAGTAAAAAGGAAGTAACCGAACTGGTAAATTGATTTTCAAATCTAAAATTAGTAGACAACTCTTTACCTTCATGGACAACATAGACTCTAATGGCGCCTTTATTTATAAAATAAATATTATTTTCTATTTGATCTTTCTCGGTTAACAACTCACCCTTTCCTAATGTATGACTAGCCAACCGCTCTGAAAAAGCTTGCCACGATGCATCACTGATCTCACCTAAGAAAGAAAGCATTTTCTTAAATTGAGCTAAATGTTCTGGTGAAGCTAGATTAGTCATCTTCCAAGTAATAGTGAATTGCTTTAAAAATAAATCTAAATATTGATATAGATCAATAAATTTTGATTTCAAGGTAATTTTCTTGACTTACATCAAGAAAATAAATTAAAATTTGATTCCTGTTGATTACATATTTAGATTGATAGAAAAATATGTTATGAAAAAGTTATTGATTATTTCTAGTCTTGTTTTAATATCTAAATTCAGCATTTGTCAAGATAGTCTAAATAAACCTATTTTTTTGACAGGTCATTACTACTTAGGCTTTAACGGTCCAAGTTTTGGAAATCAAGAAATTAATGAGACGTATTACACGCAAACAGGTCAGTTAGGCTTACTTATTAAAAGCAAAAAGGTACACCATGAATATTTCATCAGTTATGCTTATTCAAGTGAATTTGAATTTGCTCCATTTGTGTACTCAGACACTAGAAAAACATTTTCCTTAGGTTATAACTTTTTAATAACGAAAAATAATCCTAAAAAAGGAACCAATCATAGTTGGGTTGGAGGTTTTGAAATCCAAAGACACAAAATGATAATTGACGATAGCTATCTTGAGTTTTATCAGCCTAGAATTGGTGCACTTGGAGCAAGGGAAATCAAAAATATTAGAGAAGTAAAAGGCAATGGATTAAAATTCAATATAGGGTATATTTTCAGGTTTAAAATTCAAGATGAGCAGGGTATTTATTTGAAATTCAATTATGAGTTAGGTGCAATAAATGCTTTCACTGGATTTCATATTGGTATTGGTTGTGATCTGGTTAAATTAAATAAATAGAAGACGTTAAATTCTCTACTTTAAGTTTGATAATTCCCCTCTAAAAGCAATCAATACGTCTTTGTTGATTGCTTTTAACAATTTTAAGCCAATATATGGCTGCCTCAACCCCATACATTCAACAAAATACACTAAATTGTAGCTTTAAATAATGAAAAAAAAATTACATGAATTTATATAAATGCATTTTTTGCTTTATGATTGTTTGTCTTTTTGCTTGTGATAATAAGCCAAATAGACCTGATGCTATATTAGACGAAACGTATGAACCAGCACCAATTCAGCCTGCTACAACGACTACTTCAACAACAACACCACCGCCTCCAGGTACTCCTGAGCCTGCACAAAATGCAGATGGTGTTTGGCATTACACTTGCCCTAATGGTTGTGAAGGTGGTGGTGGATCAGCTGCTCCATGTAGTGTATGTGGTGCAACTTTAGCTCATAATACCCTTTACCATAATAATGCAAATGCTGCAACAACACCAGCAAACCCAACAACACCTACCCCAATTACACCCCCAACGCCTCCGACACCTGAGCCAGCTCAGAATGCTGCTGGCGTGTGGCACTATACATGTGGAAATGGATGTGCTGGCGGAGCTGGATCAGCTGTTGCTTGTGCAACATGTGGAGGAACTTTGGCACACAATCCTGCATATCACCAATAAATGATTTTTAGACATTAAATTCAGTAAGATCTGAAAATTTAGAAAGCACCTATCCACGTGATTAGGTGCTTTTTTTATTCCTTTCATCGAATATAGCTTCTGGGTTATCTAGATTTAAAAAATTAATATAACAATCTAATTAGTTTTGTGTTATTAAAGGATAGCCACTTAAAATGGCTTAAATCAAATTACCAGATATTACCATTTACTATGAATTATAGACTTAATCTTTCTATATTTTTTACCTTAATTGGCTTCTCATTATTAGCTCAAAATGAAGTTACAATTAATGGATATATAAAGGATGCTAGAAACGGAGAAACGCTCATTGGAGCAACATGTCTGATTGTCGACCTCAATGTAGGAGCAACAAGTAACGAATATGGATTTTATTCAGTCACTGTACCTCCTGGAACTTATGATATCGAATTTTCCTATCTCGGTTTTCAAACTATTCAAAAAAGATTTGACCTGCAAACAGATCAAAAATTTGATATAGAATTATCAGAAGAAGCTGCCAAGCTAGAAGAAGTTGTTATTACTGCCGAACAAGAAGATAGAAATGTTACCGAAGTTGAAATGAGTACCAACAAATTGGATGTTGCAACAATTAAGAAAATGCCTACTTTACTAGGTGAAGTTGAAATTATCAGAAGTCTCCAACTGCTTCCTGGGGTCAGTACAGTTGGTGAAGGTGCAAGTGGATTTAATGTCAGAGGAGGCAGTATTGATCAAAACTTGGTCTTACTTGATGAAGCGCCCGTTTTCAATTCTTCTCATTTATTTGGTTTTTTCTCTGTTTTCAATCCAGATGCTGTTAAAGATGTCAAACTCTACAAAGGTGGCATTCCCTCCAGATTTGGAGGAAGATTGTCATCAATATTAGATGTTAGAATGAAAGAAGGAAATAATAAAAACCTAACCTTGAACGGAGGTATAGGTTTTATTTTTTCAAGATTATCTATAGAAGCACCTATAGTTAAAAATAAATCTTCATTTATTGTAGCTGCCAGGCGATCTTATATAGATATTTTAGCAAAACCCTTCCTTGATGAATCAACATCAGATTCAGGTTTGAACTTTTATGATTTGACTTTAAAAACCAATTATAATATCAGTGAAAAAGACAGGTTGTTTTTGTCTGGATATTTGGGAAGAGACAACTTTGTCTTTGGCGAACAAGCTGGATTTAATTGGGGAAATGCAACTGGTACGCTTCGGTGGAATCATTTATTTAGTGAAAAACTATTTTCTAACCTAACATTTTATTACAGTGATTATGATTACAGTATAAATTTTGGAGACGAGGTAAACAATAAATTTGATTGGAATGCCAGTGTTGTAAATTATAGTCTGAAACCTGAATTTAATCTGTTTTTAAATCCTCAAAACCTTATTCGGTTTGGTGCTCAAGCCATCGCTTACAAATTTGAACCAGGTAATGCCGTGGGTGTCAGTGAAGGTGAGACGAATGATTTTAGTCTTGATAATCAATATGCTATCGAATCTTCTCTTTTTATTGAAAATGAACAAGACCTTAGTGATAACATAAAAGTAAATTATGGCTTAAGATGGTCTCACTTCAATTACACAGGAAAAGGATTTGCTAAAACTTTTGGAGAATCTGAACCTGGTGAACGCAGAGAGATTGTCAGCCAAGAATACTTTGACCAATGGGAGTCAATACAGACTTACAATAATTTCGAACCAAGGTTTTCGATTAAATACCAACTGTCTCCATCAAGTTCAGTTAAAGCCAGTTATAATAGAATGTCACAGTATATTCAATTGATTTCTAACACGACAGCTTCCACGCCTGTTGATGTTTGGACGCCTGCAACGAATAACATCAAACCGCAATTAGCTGATCAGATTGCTTTGGGTTATTTTAAAAACTTATCAGATAATACATATGAATTTTCTTTTGAGACTTACTACAAGAAAATGCAGAATATTGTTGATTATATAAATGCTGCTGATTTGATATTGAACCCATACATCGAAGGTGATTTATTAGAAGGTGACGGTCGCGCATATGGTTTAGAGTTATTATTAAAGAAAAACAAGGGCAATTTTACTGGATGGATGAGTTATACTTTAGCAAGGTCTGAAAGAAAAATAAATGGCATAAATAATAACGAATGGTATCCTTCGAGATTCGATCAGACACATAATTTTTCATTCACAGGCTTTTATGAATTGTCAAAACGATGGAGTTTGAGTTCTACTTTTACTGTTATTTCTGGAACTCCAATTACATTTCCAACTTCAAGAATTGAACAACAAGGCTATGTGATTCCACATAATGGCAACGTGGATAGAAATAATGTTAGAATACCAGTT
This sequence comes from Saprospiraceae bacterium, assembly GCA_013001975.1. GTDB lineage: Bacteria > Bacteroidota > Bacteroidia > Chitinophagales > Saprospiraceae > RFSX01. Next base: position 20,126 of record JABDKX010000202.1, read on the forward strand.
TACCACAGATTAGATATTGGCGCTACATTAAAAGGCAAACAAAAGCCGGGCAAGAAGTGGTATGGAGAATGGGTATTTTCAATTTATAATGTTTACAATAGAAGAAACCCTTTTGCAATATACTTTAGGCCAGAAGAATCTCGTCCTAGTCCAATTAACCCAACGACAACTGAGGCTATTAAACTATCAGTTATTGGAAATTTTATTCCATCAGTTTCTTATAATTTTAAATTTAACTAAGTATGAAAAACTTATCTTTTTTAATAATAATTCTATTAGCGCTCAATGCTTGTGAAGATCCTATTGATGTAGAGCTACAAGAATCAGAAACACAGATAGTTGTTGATGCATGGTTAACAAATACACCAGGGCAACAACAAATCAGGCTAACCAAATCACAACCTTATTTCAATAATACTTTTGCTGAAGGTATAACAAATGCTAATGTCATCGTTACAAATGTTACCAGTGGTGATGTTTATAATTTCCAAGAATCTGAAAATGGAAATTATTTATATACGCTGAATCCAAATCAAGTACTTGGAGAAGTGAATGATGAATTTGAATTAAATATTGAAACTAATGGAGAACGTCTTTCGGCAACAAGCAAATTAAATGATGTCCCTCCAGTTGATTCCATCGATCAAGAGTTTAGAGATGATGAAGTATTTCTCGATGACGGAATCTATTGTCAATTCTTTGCAAGAGACCTAGCTGGCTTGGGTGATACCTACTGGATAAAAACGTTCAAAAACGGCGAGTATTTAAATAGAGCAGGTGAAATCAATATTGCATATGATGCATCATTTGATTCAGGAGGGGAAGTTGATAACTTGGTATTCATACCGCCCATCCGAGAAGCTGTTAATCCGTTGGATGATGACAGCATTCCAATTGCATGGGAACCAGGAGAAACTATTAGGGTTGAAATTCATTCAATTACAAATGAGGCATTTGGTTTTCTTGAAATTACCAGAGATCAATTGTTGAATAGTCAAAGTGGTATATTTGCTGCACCTTTATCTAATACCAAAGGAAATATTGTTAACGAATCAAGTGACACTGAAGTATTAGGTATTTTTAATGTAGCAGGAGTTTCTGTACGAGAAGAAGTTATTAGAGAGCCTTAATACTATTCTGGTTCGAACCACAATCGATTACCTTCCTCTTTGAGTCCTTTGTAATCCACCGTTATTTCTTCTCCAGCTGTTATTGGTTTTATTGCAATAAACCTTATGAGGTTATGTTCAATATCTAATTCAAATTCTGCATTGTTATTGTCCGAGTGATTATATAATGATCCATAACCTAAAGCGATTGCAGATGTTCCTTTTTCTATATCCCATAGAAAATAGTAGTCATGAAGATGCGTCTGATGAATCTGTTTAGTATCTTCTTCATTTAAAATAATTACTGGACACAATTCGATAGTACTTTCAGGAGAAATTAATTCTGAAGTAAAGACACCTCTGCCTCTGATCTCATCTTCACTTAAATATAGAAAAGGCAATTGTGTACTTAACGGCATCTTATTGATAAAAGGTTGATAAAAACATTCTATTTACCAAGATAACTTTTATTTTTAATCTGACTTAATTAAAAGGTTAATACCTGTTTGGATGAGTGATTTAACTTTCAAAGTGAGAAAGGCTACCGTTGAGGATGCAGAAGCGATCCTTAAACATGTAAAAACTGTTGGTGACGAAACAGAATTTTTAACGTTCTCATCAGAAGATTTTAAAAAAACACTTGAACAAGAAAAACAAATTATTCTCGCTCACAATACTTCACCCAACCAATTATTTTTTATTGCTGAACACAATGGATCAATCATTGGTGTTTCAAATCTAATGGCAAGTCAAAAACCTAGGTTAAGGCATATTGGAGAGTTTGGTATTTCAGTGCTAAAATCTTATTGGGGAAAAGGCGTTGGAACAGCCATGATTAAATTTATGATATCTTGGGCTAAGGAAGGCGGGATTATAACCAAAATAAATTTGATCGTCCAAAAAAATAATTTTGGTGCAGTCGCTTTGTATCTAAAATTAGGATTTGAAAAAGAAGGAGACTTAAGAAGAGCTTTAAAAATAAATGGTAAATACTACGATGCTTATTATATGGGCATGTTATTATAAAATTGAATTTATGGAAAAAGGACTTTTAGAAAAAACAGGGAAACCTTTATCTCACTGGTTAAAAATTGTAAAGGATTCAAAAATTGAAAAACACAAAGCAATAATTGATTTCCTAAAATCGGAACATGGATTTACTTATGGCTTTGCAAATTTTGTAGCTCATAAGAAAAAGGAAAGCGATTCTGGACCAACAGATGATAATGACCTGATTACAAACCAATACAAAGGGAAAGAGGATTTGTTTGAAATATATGAAAAGTTAAACAAGACCATTACAAAGTTTGGTACAGATGTAACGGTTACACCTAAAAAAGGAAGTGTGAGTTATATCAGAAAACGCCAATTTGCTTTGGTCAAACCAGCCACGAAAACAAGAATTGATTTGGGATTAAAATTAAAAGATGTCCCTAATGAAGGTGTGCTTGAAAGCTCAGGACCATTTGGGTCAATGTGTACACATAGAATCCAAATTAAAAGCAAGACCGATGTAACAAAAGACGTCATAGACTGGATAAAGATGGCATATGAAAAATCTGTTTAAATAAAACAATTAATTATGAATGCTATTGTGAATGCTAAACATTGGCAACTATTTTTAATAATTATAGTTTTGCCAATTGCGATTTTAATTCCCCAGATATCAAAGACAATAGCACATTTGGAAACCAAAGGTGATGCTCAAGTTGTAGAGACAATAATGCATATAAAATATATGCCATTGATTTGGTCTTTAATCGGCATTCTTTTTCTTCTTTGGCTATATTCAATTATGAATGCTGTAAGGAAAGAAAACCAACACTTTGAATTTCCGAGCAAGTTCAATTTGGTAGTTTATTATTGCATTGCCTATTTATGTATTTTGGGAATTATGCTGTTTAACACATTTTCCAAAAAGGAATTCTATCCAGAACTGGTAATTTACATGATAGTACCAACTATCATTTATGCCCTATGTTTTATATATATTCTATATAAAACAAGTCGCACATTAGTTGATCAAAAGCATACAACAAATTTTGTATTAACCTTAATTCTTATTTTATTATATCCCGTGGGCATTTGGCTTTTACAGCCTAAAATCAATAAAATAATAAGTCAATAAAAAGCCATTTAATGCTTTATAAATGGATGTAGTACCTCGTGATCATTTATAATTATATAATAAAGCCCACTTTCTAAAGTTGAAACATCAATTTGATTGTTGTTAGTATTGTCTGTAACCTTTTGAATTAACCTTCCTTTTGCATCATAAATAGAAACTGAAGAGATCAGCTTGTAATATCCAGAGTCTTCAATATTTAAAACATCAGAAACAGGATTCGGGTATATTTTCAATTCTGCCAAATCTTGATTATCAACTCCAGAAATCAAAGGTTCTAATACGGCATCAATAATATTAACAATACCATTGTCAGCTATTATATCTACAACAAGGAATTTTGCATTATTAATAAATGTACCATCATTATTTATAGTAATCTTGGATGACTCACCGGTACCCATGATGATAAACAATTGGTCTGATAAATCAGAAGAACCTATTAACGTATTGGTTGTATGGTATAGTAATAAATCTCTTAATAAACCAGAAGGATCCGATAATAACTCATTCATGACTTCATCAGACAATGCATTAAAGGCAGCATCTGTTGGCGCAAACAATGTTATCGGTTCATTAACTCGAAGAGCAAAATCCAATCCTGCTTGAATGAGTAAATCTTCCAGAATGGTATGATCTGGACTATTGGCGACAATATCAAATATAGTATTTGAAATAATTATTTCAACTAGAACAGCGTCAATAACATGAACGATTCCATTATCAGTGACAATATCTCTCATGATGATTTCAGCGTCATCTAAAAATATCGAATTGCCTGAAGTCGTTACGATTACAGCCTCTCCATTTTGCATCACCAATTGCAATCCATTTAATAAACCTGTAGACATAATGTTGTCAGGATAAACATGCTTCAACAATATATTCCGAAGATCACCACTTGGATCCAACAACAATTCATCCCAGAATCCAGCGGGCAGGTTCTCAATGCTTGCATCTGTTGGTGCAAATAATGTAATGGATTCTTCTTCCATTAAATTAACGGCTAAACCTGCACTGTCTATAGCTTCTTTTAATAATGTATGATCTGGGCTGTTAACTAAAAAGTCATAAACAGTCACTCTTTCGACCACTTCTTCAATAATTGCATCTATTTCATGGACAATACCGTTATCTACTTCTATATCGGTCACCCCCAATTTCGCATTATTAATAAAAATGCCATCAGAAGAAACAGTAAAGGTTACTTCTACACCGTTATCCATTGTGATAACTAATTCGTTAGTGATATCCGTTGAAAATAACTCAGCGTTATATTTATGGAATTTTAAAAGATCTAGCAAAGCACCATTCGGATCTGCTAATAAATCATTGAGTACATCTGCTGGCAAGGCATTGAACGCATCGTTAGTAGGTGCAAAGTATGTAATCCCAACGCCATCGATTAATTCTTGATCTAAACCAGATGAATCTATGGCGTCTTTCAGAATTGTATGGTCTTCACTTTCTGCTATAAAATCATAAATTGTATTCCTCTCTTCTCTTTTCAAAATTATAGCATCAATAACGTGGACGATTCCGTTATCAGCAATCACCTCTTCCATGATTACCTTCGCATTATTGACATAAATTGTATCTGATTGAACAGACACTTTTACAATTTCTCCATTCGTCATGTTTAATTCAACGCCATCTGTTAAATCTGCTCGTCTAATTAAGTTGTCATTTTTATGAATAAGTAAGAGATTCAGTAAATCTCCTTGAGGATTATTTAATAATGCATCAAGTACAATAGAAGGCAAAGCATCGAAAGCTTCATCAGTAGGAGCAAACATCGTGATTGGATTTTGCTCGGCCAAATCATCATCTAATTCTGCAGCTATAACTGCACTTTCCAAAGTTTTATGAATACTACTTTGTGCAATGAAATCAAATACCGTTTTCGTTGGTTCGATAGGCGTTATGACAGCATCAATAAAATGTACGACTCCGTTACTGGCCGCAAAATTTTCGAAAACAAGTTTGGCATCATTAATAAATATACCATCAGTAGTAACATCTATAAAGGCTTCATTTCCATCTTCCATCAATAAGACCAAATCATCAGTTAATTCATTTGACGATAATGAATCTTTATTTATATGATATAAAAGCGTTTCTCTTAATAATCCATCAGGATCAGCTTCAAGTGCGTTAATTAATCCTAACGGTAAAATACCGAATGCTTCATTCGTTGGTGCAAATACAGTAATGGTTGTATCCTCCCTTAGTTTGGCATCAAGTGAAGCACTATCGATGTATCCTTTAAATACTGTGTGGTTTTCACTCTCAGAAATTATATCATATACTGTAAAAACTGGTTCTGGGATAAATTCATTATCAGTTATGACTGCATCGACGACATGTACAATCCCATTTGCAAGGACAATATCTGATATTATAATTTTTGCATCTCGAATAAAAAATTCATTATTCTCAATGGTGACTCTCAAACTATCCAACCCAGAACTAATTAACCAGTCCTTGGTGATAATTTCTGATAAAAGTGTTTCTGCAGACAATGTATGTCTGAATAACAAGTCGATGATAAAAGAAATATCGGTGTCATTTAAATAATCATCAGGCAGGTTTTCAAAAGCATTATCAGTAGGTGCAAATAACGTAAGGTTTTCCGTTGAATCATAGAGTTGTCTGAGGTTAGAGTTGGTAATCAAAGATTCCAAAATATTGAGATCTTGACTTCCTGCCACATAACCATAAATTGTCAGAGGAGGCTCTTCTAAATCAATAACAGCATCTATAACATGAACGACACCATTGTCAGCAATTAAATTATCAATAATAATAAGTCCTTGGTTGACAAATACACGACCATCAGGTTCAACAGTAATGACAACTTCTTCACCAAATCTGGTTGTCAAAGTCAGGTTATGCGTCAGATTTGAACTTGGAAAATTTCCATTTATAACGTGATTCTCTAAAAATGAATTCAGCAAATTCATTGTATCGTTTTCCAATATTTCAATAAAGGCATCGGGAAGATTTGAAAACGCTGTATTGTTTGGAGCAAATACCGTAAAAGGACCGTCTGTCTGAAGTAAAGAATCCAAAGGAGATTCTCTGACATATTCTCCAAAAGTTGAGATCGCATCAGTAGTAGTCACAATATCATGAACTGTCACCAAACTATCAGAAGTTTGGAGCACTGCATCTAATACATGAACAATACCGTTATCTACTTCTATATTATTAATAAGAAATTTCGACTTATTTATATAATCACCATCTGCTTCTTCTTTAATGATTAACTCAAAACCATTCACTGCATTTACAACTTCCAAAGCTTTAAGCTCTTCGAGAAAAAATCTTCCTTCAACTAAATGATTGTCCATCAAGTCTCTGAGCAGCCCAGGAAAATTGTTTAAGAGTAAATCTAATGTCGCCTCATCCATTTTTTCGAATGCCTCATCGGTAGGTGCAAAAAATGTCCAGTCGCCATCGGCGGAAAGTATAGGAGATAAGCCCGATTCATCAATTGCAATTTCTAAAGTAGTATGAAACTCACTTTCTCTTACATAATCCTCGATAGTAATCTCAGGGAGGGGTTCTGGGACCATAATCTTTTCAATAGTATATACGATACCGTTAACAGCACGAATGCCGGCAAACTGAATTTTTACATTATTGATAAATGTTATCGTATTTGGAACATCGATGGTTATAGTTAATTTTTGTCCATTTAGAGCTGTAAACATTGCATTATGGGTTAGCTCTTCAAATTCAATTATCTTCTCTACTATATGAAAGTTGATAACATCAATTATGTATCTTGTATCGTTCCCAAAAAATCTTTGAAATTTTTCATCTGATAACCTTAAGAATGCATCATCGTTGGGAGCAAAAAATGTAATATTGTTTTCTGTTGCTAAGTAATCATCCATTTCCACATTTTCAACCATTTGCGAAAGGAAGATATGTTCAGTACTGTTTCTAATGACAGACATAACGGTCGTCTCTGTTGTGGAAGACTTTGGAATAACAGTATCAATAATATGCACCATCCCATTATTCCCTTGAATATTCCTAACAATCATCTCGGCACCATTGATGAAAATTCGATTGCCAACAAAATTAACACCAAGGTTTCTTAAGTTCATTGTTGATAAATCTCTACCATCTACCAAGTCTGATGTACGATAAAAACCAAATACACAATGAGTTAAAATTAAATCTTTTAAAGCAGCTTGATTATTGAGAATAGCACCTGGAATCATACTAAACGCATCGTTAGTAGGTGCAAAGATTGTGTAAACGCCATCCTTATTAGCAAAAGTTGTATTAAGACCTGTACTTATTAAACCTTCCTCAAATTTTTGCAAATCAGGACGCGCTTGAATAACTCCAAAAACTGAAGATTGCGCTTGGCTAAAAGTAGAAAAAATAACTACTAATAGAGCGGTTCTAAATAAATGTATTAAAGGAAATCTCATGGCTAATTTTTGATTATTTATTAAGATACCAAAAAGTTTGAAGCTTTGTTCGAAATCTGAAAATCTTTTAATCAAAATCACTCAAAATATGTTAAAAATCACTTCATATTATTTACATTTTTAATATGAAAGCAAAAATTTTGCATTTAAATTTTAAATGACATTAGAGTACAAATACATTACCTTTGTAATCTATTTGAATAATATGCCAAAATCAAGCGAAAATAGCGTTAGTCTGAACAAATATATCAGTAATCAAGGGTTTTGCTCTAGACGTGAAGCTGATAAGTATATTGAAGCTGGTAGGGTAACAATTAATGACAAACCTGCAAGATTAGGGAATCGTGTTTTGTATGGGGATATTGTTAAAATTGACCACGAACCCATTTATACCAAACCGAAACCATTATATATAGCTTTTCACAAACCCACTGGTCTTGTTTCTACAACAGATCCCAAAGAAAAGAGTAATATAATTAATTATATCAATCATCCTCAAAGATTGTTTCCAATTGGTAGGTTAGATAAAAATTCTGAAGGATTGATTTTTCTTACCAACGATGGTGATATCGTTAATAAGATACTGCGTGCTGGCAATAATCATGAGAAAGAATACATTGTGACGGTCAAACAAGAGATCACGAGTGACTTTTTATCAAAAATGAGAAGTGGTGTCAGAATCATGGGCACCGTTACAAAAAAATGTAGGGTCTCTCCTATTAACAAATTCACCTTTAAAATAACACTGACACAAGGTCTCAATCGACAGATTCGAAAGATGTGTAAAGCTTTAAAATTCGATGTAACAAAATTAAAACGTACTCGAATTATGAACGTTTCTCTTAAGAATCTAAAGTTGGGTATGTGGCGAAACTTAACGCCATTGGAGATTGAACAAATTCAAAAAATGGTCAGTGGATCCTCTAAGACAGAAGAAGCTTCAAAGGACAAAAATAATTATGGCAGAAGGAATAAAATGAGGCCAAAGCAAAAAACATCCAAGCATAAACGAAATAAAAAATAATCTCTCCTTATTGTTTAAGCAGACAATTTATGCTTGTAATTTGTCAGCTAATTTCCGATATTACTTTTCAAATAACTTAAAATCATGGTTAGAACGCTACTACTCACTTTGTGTGTCAGTCTATGTATTTCATTAAACGCACAATTAACTTGGGACGCTCCTCTTAATCAACAGTTTATTGAATGTGAAGGAGATGATGGCACCAATATGGTGATTCAAAATTACTTAAACTCGATAACAGCAACATCTGCAGGAGGACAATCTTGTTTGCCCATAACTATAACTAATAACTTTATTCCTTTAGACTCAAGTGAAACGGATTGTAACACTTTTTTTACAATTTCATTATCGGCAACAGATGTTTGTGGTAATATTTTAAATGGATTTGTAAACATTCAAATTGATGATTTCACACCACCAGAATTGCCATTACCGAGTGCGTTACCTCCAGATTTATTTTTAGAATGTAAAGATCGTATTCCTGCGCCTGAAGTGATTATTCTAAAAGACAATTGCAAAGACGTTGAAGCTGTGCTTGAAATAAGTTCTACGACAGGTAATTGTGAGAATAATTACACAGAAGAAAGGAGATGGTTCTTTTGGGATTCTTGTAATAATTATGCTGGTGAGCACATTCAAATAATTGAAGTTGAAGATAATACAACTCCAGAATGGATTGGTAATACAGATGTTTTTCTTCCGAATGATATTACTTTATCAATTCCGGAATCTGTTTCCTCTTATACATTTCCAAATGGTTATTTTGAAAATGAAATAACGGGTGAATCATGGCCTATTTATCCTCCAATGGCGGGTTCTGAATTTTTAGGTAATTGCTCGGGCGATGTATTTATCAATAATGGGTTATCGCCAATGGATGAATTTCCAGTTGGTGTTCATGAAATCAAATATATTGTAGAGGACCAATGCTCCAATTTTATAGAGCATACATTTGCCGTAACAATTGGAGTGAGTTCTACCTTGTGCAAAAACGATGTACCTCAATGTGCATATAGCTGTGAAACCATTCCAGACTGTCATACTTGTAACGTCTATGATCTCCTAGATGGCTTGCAGTCATGCACTCCGGAATATTTGGGTACAATTCAACCATGGCCGCCTTCATTATGTTTTGGCAGTGGTGTTCCTCATAATATGTCATGGTATTCTTTTGTAGCAGGTGATACGACGCTTTCTTTAACGATCGCCCCTACTTATTGTAAAATAGGAAATGGTGCTGTTGGCATTCAGTCGGGTATTTATGACTTTTGCGAAGACAATGATGGTCAATGTATCGGAGGAGATGCAAACTGTACATCTGGTCTTGAGGCTATGAAGTATACTGTTGATAATTTAAAAATAGGAAGAATATATTACTTATTTGTTGACGGATGTAACGGTGCAGAATGTGATTATACCATCACAGTGGATTCTATAGATCCAAATGCCGAAGGTGAATTGGGTCCGGATTCTTGTCCTTCAGAAGTTTTAATATTGCAATATTATATTGATACTAATAATAATGGCGTGAAGGATTCTATAGAACAATATTTAAACTTATCCAATGCAGGAGAATTTGTAACGCTTAATCCAAATGAATTTATTTCTGCCATCAATCAAGGCACAGAAGAGTATTTTATTTTAGATCCTGGTTTTTATGACTTATCATTTGAAAATGATCTTTTTGTTTCGCCTTCACTTCCTGCACAAATTGAAGTAATAGAAGATCAAGGAGAAATACGACTTGATGTGGCACTCATCGCCAATCCTGCAAATATTGTTCAGGATGCTGAAGTCAGCATAGTTCCAAATTCTATTGACATTTGTGATCGCGTTTCTACTTATTCATTAAAAATTAAAAATATTGGAAACATGTCATTCGCAGGATCTATCAGTCTCGATTTTGATTCATTACTCATTTACCAAAGTGCGACTGAACCACCCATGACATTTACTGATAATCAGTTGATCTGGGATATAAATATTTCTGATCCTTTCCAATTTCTTGAAATAGATGTTGATTTTAAGTTGCCTTCAGCTGATTTCATCAACAATCATTTTTGTCTTAAATTAAATGTCATTGATAATCCTCAAATAACTATAAATGAATACTGTTTTGAATTGAGGTGTTCTTATGATCCAAATGACAAACATGGGATTCCATATCGAGGAGGTGAAAATTATACTTTGTTTGATGAAACATTAGAATACACAATTAGATTTGAAAACTTAGGTAATTTTTATGCTGAAGATATTAGAATTGAAGATGAATTATCTGAATACTTAGATATTGAGACATTAAGTCTAAATGCAAGTTCCCACCCTATTGATCGCTTTTATGTAAATAGCCAAGGACGCTTGAAAGTATTTTTCGAAGATATAAATTTACCTTCTGTGGAAATGGACTCAATTCTAAATAAAGGATACATTCAATTTAGTATAAACTCTATGCCGGGATTAGCTGAGAATACAGAAGTTTTTAATAAAGCCGAAATATATTTTGATTACAATGATGCTATTGTCACGAATGAAACACACCACACATTGGTTTCAGAGTTGCCAATTATAAATTCCAATAATAATTTGGTAGAATTAAGGACATTGAAAGTTTTTCCAAATCCAGCTAATAATAAGATTTCAATTATTACAAGCTTTGATATTAACAATGCATCTCAAATTAATATTTTAAATATTTCCGGACAAGTCATTTTGAAATACGATGCGCCTCAAAAAGATTTGGATATCCAAGGATTACAAAGCGGAATTTACTTTATAAAAGTAGATTCACAAAGTGACACAAGTGAAATTGGAAAGTTTGTAAAACTGTAGATCACTTTCGAACAAAAATTTATTTATTATTTTGTGAGAATAATCTACTAAAATGAATGTACATGAAGTAATGAAGGAATTGGAATCTTACGCAAGTGAGTCTACAAGAAAAACATTCCTTCGTCATGGAGCACCAGAAAATATATTTGGCGTAAAAGTCCAAGATCTCAAGAAAATTGTAAAAAAAGTAAAAAAAGACCATGACTTATCCTTAGCGCTGTTTGATACAAAAAATGGAGATGCCATGTATTTGGCAGGATTAATCGCGGATGAGAATAAAATAACAAAAACCCAATTAAAGAAATGGGCAAAGCTATCAAATTGGCAAATGATTAGTGAATATACTGTTCCTTGGGTAGCATCTGAATCAGATCATGGTTTTGATTTGGCCATGGAATGGATAGATTCTAATAAAGAAAGTATCGCATCTACGGGTTGGTCGACTTTGGCATCTATTGTAACTGTACAACCTGACGAAAATATTGATAAGAAAGTTTATAAGCAACTTTTGCATCGCGCCAAAGAAGAAATGGACAATGCTCCAAATAGAGTTAAATACACAATGAATAATTTTGTAATTGCAGTAGCCTCTTATGTAGAATCTCTCTCTCAAACAGCTATTGACATTGCTGACGAAATCGGAAAAGTAAAAGTCGACATGGGAGATACCGCATGTAAAGTACCTTTAGCATCAGCTTATATTAAAAAAGCATTAGATCGTGGGGGGATCAGAAAAAAGAGGAAAACAGCAAGGTGTTAAAATCGATAAATATATATGGCTAAAGAAAATAAACGAAGAATAGGAAAAAGTAAATCATCAAATAATACCACATTAATATTACTTGTCTTTGCTTTGATTATCTGTCTTATTTATATCTTTTTTCCGAGCGGCGGATCGAATGAAACTGTTGTTAATGGTTTCATAATTAAATCAACGCAATCAGGTGAAAAGATAAAATTGGAATTAAAAGACGGGACTACTGTTTACTTAAACCAAAGAAGTATGATAAAATATCCAGAACAATTTGGTTCTACTTCTAGACGTGTCTTTTTAGAAGGCGAAGCTTACTTTGATGTCAAGCATGATAAGCAAAAACCATTTGGTGTTGATTTTGAACATGGTGCAGTTGATGTTTTAGGAACAAGTTTTAACGTGAAAGCTTACGAAGGTGATTTGCATTCAACCGTCATTGTTACATCTGGGCTTGTCAAGTTTTCATCTAAATCGAATCCAAAGAAAACCAGACTGAGCAAAAGTCAAAAAGGAATTCTCAATCATAATAGTCGACGTATTTCATCTTCAAACGTCAGTAACTATAATCCGCTAGCTTGGAAAGATGACATTTATCCTAATTAATACTTATTGAAAGAAACGACCACAACTACTGAGTCCTTAGCTGTTTTTACACCTAACCTTATAACTAGGATAAAAACCACATTTATAGATTACATAATCATGGCGGTATTATTTATCCTAGCTTTCAAGTTTGTGGAATCTTTTGATACGCATCAATCTCTTATTCAATTAATACTGGTTATAGTCATTATAAGTTATGAACCAATATTAACCAGCTTTGATCAAACTATAGGACAAAAAATAATGGGGCTAAAAGTATATCGTTTTAATTCCGTAAAAAATGAGATTTCAGAACAAAACCTTTCATTAGTGAATGCCTATTTCAGATTTGTGTTTAAAATACTTTTAGGGTTTATTTCACTTTTCACTATTCGATCAAATCCATTTGGAAAAGCCATTCATGATAAATTGAGTGGATCGGTTATGACTTTTAAATAATAAAAAAAGTCACTCAGACACTTACTATAAAGTAGCAATCATATAAGTTAAAATACAAATATATAGTACGTTTTTATATTAATTAAATATTATATATTATGCTAAATCATTAGAAACTTTGTAAAGATTCTGTCATTATTGCTATATAAAACATCAAAATAAGGGTATACCATTATTAATATATATTTTTGTCACCATACTTTTACAGTATAACTCCCGCAATAAATAGTTTTCCTGAGTTTACACAAAATTCGCTTGAAAATGGATAAACTATTTTTTACAATTTATTAAATTTTACATTTTATGAAATCAAAACTACTATTCTTACTAATCTTTTCTATGTCCGTACTTTATGTAAGCGCACAAAGAAATTGTGGTTCTATGGAACACTTACACGAACAGCTTGATCAAGATCCAGGTCTACAAGACAGAATGGATGCTATTGAAAAAGCGACCCGAAAATTTATGAACAATCCTCAAAAAGCTGTTACTGGTATCGTTACTATTCCAGTAGTAGTACATGTTGTTTATAATACAGCAGCACAGAACATAAGTACTGCTCAGATTAATTCACAAATCACCATTTTAAATGAAGATTTTCGAAGATTAAATTCTGATGCTAATGGTACTTGGCCACAAGCTGCTGATTCAGAAATTGAATTCTGTTTAGCAACTGTTGATCCTAACGGTAACCCAACATCCGGAATTACACGAACATCGACTTCTGTAACTGCACATGGAACGAACGATTCCGTGAAATTTACTTCTTCGGGAGGAATTGATGCTTGGCCTACAAGTGATTACCTCAATATTTGGGTATGTAACATTGGTGGCGGCATCTTAGGATATGCACAGTTTCCCGGAGGTCCAGCAAGCACAGATGGTGTTGTAAATGGTTATCAATATTTTGGTAATACAGGTACAGCAACAGCTCCATTTGATTTAGGTAGAACTTGTACTCACGAAGTGGGTCACTGGTTAAATCTAAGACATATCTGGGGTGATGGTGGTTGTGGTGTTGATGATTTCGTAGGTGACACACCTACATCTGACAACCCTAACTATGGATGTGCATCTGGACATGTATCTTGTGGTACTACCGATATGGTTGAAAATTACATGGATTATTCAGATGATGATTGTATGAACCTTTATACTGAAGGTCAAAAAACAAGAATGAGAGCATTGTTTGACACAGGTGGTTTTAGAGAAAGTTTATTATCTTCTAATGCTTGTGGCACACCTCCTCCTCCAACTTGTTCGGATGGCATTCAAAATGGAAACGAAACCGGCGTTGATTGTGGTGGAGATTGTCCACCTTGTCCTCCAGGTTGTGTTGATACAGAAGTAACCATGACAATTATTCTTGATAACTATCCAGGAGAAACAACTTGGACGTTGACTGATGGTGGTTCTACATTATTCTCTGGTGGACCTTACAGTACACCAGGAGCAACTATTACTGAAACTTGGTGTTTAGCTGATGGCTGTTATGATTACAACATTTTTGATTCATATGGCGATGGTATATGCTGTGCATATGGAAGCGGATCTTACATTGTAACAGATGATCAAGGAAATGTACTCGCTTCTGGTGGCGCATTTACAAGTTCAGAAACAACGAATTTCTGCTTCGGTGGTCCTCCTCCTCCAACATGTACAGATGGTATCCAAAACGGAAATGAAACAGGTGTAGATTGTGGTGGTGATTGTCCTCCATGTAATACAGGATGTACAGATGTTGATATAGATTTCGAAGATTTCGAATCTGGATGGGGTATCTGGAATGATGGTGGTTCTGATTGTAGAAGAAGATATGATCCACAAAGATCACTTGGAAACTATAGTATCAGATTAAGAGACAATACAAATTCTTCTGTTATGACTACTGATAATTTAAATTTAGCAGGTTTTGAAGAAGTAACAATTGACTTTTCGTTCTATACTTTCTCAATGGAAAATGGTGAAGATTTCTGGCTACAAGCTTCTACCAATGGCGGCTCTAGTTACGTGACTTTAGTGACATGGGCGAGAGGTACAGATTTCCAAAATAGCCAAAGAGAATACGAGAATATAGTTATCACAGGCACATTTACCAGTAATACAAGATTCAGGTTCAGATGTGATGCTTCTGCAAACAATGACTGGGTATTTATTGATAATGTTGACATCTATGGATGTGATGGTGGTACGACCAGAACTATTGGTGTCCAAGATATAAATCTAGCTGATAATAATAACCAATCAATCGAGTCTGTTAAAACATATCCTAATCCAACTTATGACGAGTTGAATGTTGATATAAATACGACTGCAGAACAGAACGTTCAAATGGTTGTTGTTGATCCTCAAGGAAAGTTAATTGACAAACAATTAATTAATGCAACTCAAGGAAGCAACATAATCAAAATGAATGTTACCGATTATACGCCAGGTGTATACTTCTTACACATAACTTCTGGTGAGCAAAAAATAGTTGAAAAATTCTTTGTCATCAGATAAAGAATAAGTAAATAAAGACTTTAGAGCCCGGTATAAAATACCGGGCTTTTTTATAGAATTAATTTTTCCTTATATAGATGCAAAGTGACCTAGAATAAAAATGTTGAAATGGTGTGATTGTCAAAGAGGAAATATTTTTTTTCAAATGGAAAAACACCACTAATCGCTAGTTAAGAAAATTGTCTTCCAATAAAAAAGGAGTCCATATGAACTCCTTTCCATTTCATTTAATATGTTTTAGCTTTCTTCTTAATAAAATAAAGACATAACACCTCCAATAATAGCAAAAGTTAATGTCCAATAAGAAGCATTAATTAATATGTTAGTCCAATTTTTCTTTTCAAACAGCGAGTTCGAAATTAAAACTGGAACTGCAGTCATCAAAGCAATCTGCGCTCCATGAAACGCTGAATGCGTAAATGTTTGTTCTTCTTCAGGATGATAGCCAACATATCTGTATAAGTAATATGAAAATACCATAGCAACCAAAAAAGATATTCCAAATATTACAGGCATATTCCCAGATTGAACATCTTCATCAGACATGCCTAGAGAGTTTTGCCAAGCCTTCCCAAAAATGGGTCCATACCAAATAAAGCCAATGACCATAGGTACTACTGCACCTGCAATGAGTGCAAGAAAATTAATGTTTTCCATTCGTTTAGTTTAAGTTAGTAAATACTAATCTCACCTATTTTCAATAAGCGAAACATTTAAAAATAGTGAATTAAGTTAGATTTTAATAATTACCAATATTCACATTTAAAGATTTTTAATAGCATGAAGATCTTTTTCAATTTTTCCAATTGCCTTGTCAACTTTATATTTTGTCCCTAATAAATATCAAATGGTCGATAAGAAATTAACCAATCACGCGTTATTAGTATATTAATATTTCAATTCAAACTTAAATATATGCAGGCTATACAAAATTTCTTTCTCGTTTGTTCTGGTGTTAATAATTCAATTTTAAAAAGAACGCCAACTGAGATAAACAGATATACTGGTATCGGCGCAACTATTTTTTTTACCGGTATTTTTGCTGCTGTTGCAGGAGGATATGCACTTTACACAGTTTTTGATTCCTATACTATTGCGACTTTTTTTGGTTTGCTCTGGGGATTGATGATTTTCAATCTTGATCGTTACATAGTTTCGACTATGAAAAAACAAGGACGATTTTTCAGAGATTTTGCCACCGCATTTCCAAGGCTTATGCTTGCATTATTAATTGCTGTAGTTATAGCCAAGCCATTAGAACTCAAAATATTTGAAAGTGAAATTCAGTCAGAGATTGCTGTCATGCAACAAGAAAATTTGATTGAACAAGAAGCCCTGGTGAAGTCAAGATTTTCTGAAAATATCACGATACTTAAAAGTGAAATAACATCACTCAAACAAGAGATTGAAGATAAAGCATTGCTCAGAGACAACTTAGCCAATGAAGCCTTAATGGAAGCTGACGGAACTGGTGGTTCTATGCAAAGAAACTTAGGACCTATATATGCCGCTAAAAAACAAGCTGCTGATAATATGCAAGCTGAACTCAATGCACTGACAATCAAAAACAATGCATTAATAGCACAAAAAAACGAACAACTTGGTGACTATGAAAATCAATCTGCAACTGCCTTAACTGAGCTAAAACAATTACCACTCAATGGTTTGGCAGCTCGATTAGAAGCTCATAGTCGATTGATGCAAAAGAGCAGTGCTATTTTACTGGCCAGTATATTTATAATTATATTATTCATAGCTATTGAAACAGCTCCTATCTTTGTCAAATTGATCTCTAGAAGAGGACCTTATGATTTTGTTTTGGACAAACATGAACATGCCTTTTTGATGAACCATAAATTGCGCACCACCCTGCTGGCCAATTCTACAAATAACAATATTTCCTTTGAAACAGAAACCATGGACTACAAAACACAAGTAGCCATTGCTGCAGAAAAAGAGATATCAAAGAAAGCTTTGCAAGATCATTTAGAAGCTATAAAGGATCAACCACTTATTTGGAAAGACTTATTAAGAAAAGGAAAACTGTTCCAACTTGACTAAAATAGAGATTATTGTTGCAAAAGAGCTGGTGTAGGTATTTTCATAATTCTCCAAAAATGGTGGAGAATTGACAAAATATGTAATCAGAATATGGCATTTTACACGATTGAAATACCTATCTTAGGACAGTTGTTCAATCAAAATATATGCTATGAAAAATTTGACAAACGCTATTCTATTTTTTCTTTTCTCAATTTCGTTCATTACAGCACAAGAATATCATACAGAAATTGAAAATGACCCTCTTGACATTCAACGTGCTTTAGATGAAGTTCAAATACATTATGGTTTTGATAATCATCAAATTGAAATTCTAGAAATTCTTATCAACAGAAGATTTGATGCTTTTAATGTAAATGAAAACCTTGAATTTCCAAGCATAACACATTCTGTTTCAGCTTTTACTTCAGTAAATATTGAAACACATTCACAAGAGGATTATTATTTTTGGATCAACCATTATAATATAGATGGTGATGAATACAAGGAGCAACATTTTCAAGGTTCAACTTATAGTTATCGAGATCCATTATTGTCAACTTTAGGATACAATGTTTTTACGGTGATCAGATTTTCACCTAAAGCCTTTCCTTTAGAGCAAAGTAATAAACTGTTTTTCATTATCACCGATATGGATAGGCTTTAAAAATGTAGGGCGATTCAGGAAAAATTGTAATTGTTTTTTATGTCACATACCATTTAAATTGGAATTATTATTTCATTTAAAAACGAATTGACATGACAAAATTTTTTACACGCGGATTAATTTTAATGCTTTGCATTTTTACAACTTCATTAATTTACAGTCAGGAGTATGGTAGTTCAACAGCTTCGATAGCTGAAAGATCAAATTGTGGCAAGAAAGGAAATATTGCCAAAGTGGAATTTGAGGATGGCGTAGAAGGCGAATCAACACAAATAATTGTTGTTTGTGGATCAGACTTAAGTGGTCCTGCAAATGCGGCTTGCCTAAATAAGTTAGCTTCAGATAATTTAACAGGCGATGATTTTAAATGTGGACCTTGTGAAATCGAAGAAGCTTGCCAAATGACAATTACGGAATTATACAAAGGCAATAATACAAACGATTATGATGGAGCTAACCCAAATCCAACGCCATCCAGTACTTTTACAATTTTCGGTGTTACATTTTGTGTTCATGATGTAGCTTGTAAAACATATCCTGGTGAGAAAAAATGGAAAGCTAAATTTGATTGTTCTGAATGTGAATGGCCTTCAAAGGTGGACAGAGTTGGATTTAAAAATTTAGATTTCCCTAAAGAAGAAATTATTGCCCTTCAAGAATCTTTTAATGTTTCTCCTAATCCATCCGTTGGACATATCGATTTAAAAATTACAAATGTAACTGCTGAAGAAAGTGTTTCATTTATAGTATTTGATCAAGCCGGAAAAATGGTTATTGAAAAGGAATTTACTAATCCTAATAATTTCATTAATGACCAAATTGACTTAAATGGGGTAAGCACAGGATTGTATTTCTATACAATAGTTGTAGATGGTATAGTATTACCTGCTAAGAAACTTTCCATTATAGAATAATTAAAATTTGAATAGAATAGTATTTTCAAATACTGGAACTGTGTGCTTGTGTGGCGCGCAGTTTCTTTTTTTTTAGACTTAACAACTTTTTGCCATTGTTTACTAACAAGTAAATTACTGTAACTTAG
The DNA here is from genome assembly GCA_013001975.1 of Saprospiraceae bacterium. Taxonomy (GTDB): domain Bacteria; phylum Bacteroidota; class Bacteroidia; order Chitinophagales; family Saprospiraceae; genus RFSX01. Next base: position 39,710 of record JABDKX010000202.1, read on the forward strand.
CCTTTATTTATAATTTAAATAAAGTCCGAATTTAATTATATGAAATTAGCAGCTATAGATATTGGATCAAATGCCATTCGACTTCAAATAGTTACTGTATTTGAAGAAGCACACATGGTAAGTTTTAAAAAACTAGAATACTTAAGATTTCCATTACGACTAGGACATGATGTTTTCAAAAAAGGTAAAATTACGCCAGCAACAGAGTCACAATTTAAAAAGTTGATGCAAACTTTCAAATTGCTGATTGAATTGTATCAAGTAAAAAACTATTATGCAGTAGCCACTTCTGCCATGCGAGAAGCCAGTAATGGAGAATTGATTAGAAAAAAAACCAAATCGGAGGTTGGACTAGATATCAATATTATAAATGGAAGGAAAGAGGCGAACATTTTAAATAAAGCCATCATTCCTAATTTAGAAGATGAAAATTATATTCACATTGATGTGGGCGGTGGTAGTACAGAATTAAATGTCTTTCGAGGGAAAAAATTAATAAAGAGCCAATCTTTTAAAATAGGTTCTGTAAGAAAACTCTCTGAAAAAGATAGAAAGGTCACTGTTGATGCCATGCAGAAATGGAGCCTCAAAGCATTTCCAAAGAAAGCAAAAAATATTATTGGCATCGGTACAGGGGGAAACATTAATAAGCTTTTCAAAATAGCTAACAAAACAAAAACAAATGTCATCGGTTTGGCGGAATTAAAAGCTTTACGTGCCTATGTCAAAGCCTATTCCAACAGGGACAGAATTAAAATTCTTAAAATGAATCCCGATCGTGCTGATGTCATTGTCCCTGCATCAGATATATATATAAGTGTTCTAGAAAACGTGGGTAGTGATCAAATCATTGTTCCTAAAGTTGGGTTAAAAGATGGAATGATCTATGATTTGTACGAACAAACATCGGGAAGACAAATTGGGGAATTGGAATTTCTGGAGGATTTTTAAATTTTTACAATTACAAATCAATCGATTTTATTCAGCAGTTCTCGAGACTTTAATTTGTATGAGTGATTTTCATCTTGAGATATTTTATGTAGTAATTTTTTTGCATGATTAACTTCATTCAATTTCAAATGAATGAGAGATAAGTACCAAGTGGTTTCATTTTGAATTTTAAGTGAATGGCTCGTTTCTGATAATTGTTCTAATATTTTTTGAGCACCACCATAGTTTTTATTTTCAAGAAGGCAGATGGCTTGATAAAATTGTTGAATATCTGTTGGATGATCTATTTCAATAAAATTCTGATAAGCTTTATCATATTTACCCAATGAATAAAAAGTCAACCCTTGGAAGTAAGGGTCCGTTTGCGCTTGATCAGTAGCATCGAAGTTAATATTTTCAACTTTTAAAGGTTTGTAGTATTCAGTATAATGATGAGAAGTAGATGTTTTATCTTTGAAAAGATTGATAACAAAAAGGACTAATAGGATACAAACAATAACGGAAAAATATGCTAATAGATTTTTCCAATGTCTGTTAGGGTCTCTGTATTCATTACTTAAACTTTCATTAGTCGATTGACTTAATGAAATTAAAAAGTCATTTAATTTTAGGCTTTTGTCTGTTTTTGTAATCTTCCCTGTTTGAAAATTCTTATCCTCGACAACTTGAACACACATCTTTACCAAGTAGGTTTTAATTGTATCTACATCTTTAAACTCTCCTGAAAGTAAATCATCATGTAAAATAAACAGTGCGTTTCTAAATGCTTGATTGCCTTCTTCCAAGCTACATACCTGTTTAGACATGATGACAGCAATACAATACTTTTTATATTTGTCATGTATGTATCGCAGCCATGTGTAATTCCCATCAATTAACTCTTGTCTGAGTTTGCTAATATCTTCTTGGCTCATATAACTATAAAATGCTAAGGTAGCTACAAATGTTGTGCTATCCAAAGCATTAAAAAAAGGAGGTAATCACTCACCTCCTAGAATCACATTTTAAATGTCAAGTTTGACATTATAAATATTGCAAACCTTAAAGTTTTATAATCTTTCCAACATAGTTATGACCTTCAGAATCTTGGTAGCGAATAAAGTACAATCCATTTGGAATTAATTTGATATCAAATTCAATGCAACTTTTATTAAAAGAATTTTCGTTTATTAATTTACCTTGAGAGTCCAATATTGAAACTTTTTTACTATCTAAAGAAGACAGGTTATCTACACAAACTACCAGTTCATTATGAACAGGATTTGGATAATATGAAATTCCTAAGTTTGATAACTTATATATTCCACTTGTACCAAGCTGAACCTCTATTTGAATTGTTGAAAAAACTTCACAACTACCCTCCCCAACTGTATAAGTAACATCATAAAAGCCAGGTGTCAAGCCTTCTGGATTAAAGAGTCCTGCTTGAACATATGACCCACCACTCCATGTACCACCACTGGTTGAACCTGATGATAACAGTGTATTTAAATCAATTGGGGGACTCATATTTGTTATAGAATCAGTAAAAGGCAATAAGTTTATTGTCGGTGGAGGCAAAAGTTCGAAACTTAATTCTGAGCCAATTTCGCATCCCCCAAAATCAAACCCATACGAAAGATTATGAATTCCAGGAACTAAAGTCTCAGGATTTAATTCAGCATTCTCTATTATTGATGCATTATCTAAAATCCAAAAACCGTCAAATTCACTAGTTAAGAATTCATCCAATTCTAAAATTTCATCACATGGGTAAATGGTAGATGGTATTGAGATTACTGGATCATCAAAATCGATAACATCAATATTGATGTATGCTTGATCATCACAATCATTAGCAGATATATAAACAAGGTGACTGCCCTGCCCTGCAACTTTAGGATCAAACGTATTTCCAGATAAACCATCACTGTCCGATATAAGCTGACCAGCGTTTGGTTCAACATTTATATCGAAAGAATCAGAATCCTTACATACAATTAAACCATTCGCCAATGATTGTGAAACACCTAGATTTGGAACACCAATTGTATATGGTGTTGTGGTCATAGCATTGTATTTGAAAGTAAGTGTATCTCTGTCTCCTATATGATCTTCAACCATAAGTGCAATATCATGAATGCCTTCGGTATCAAAAATAATCGGATGTAATAAAGAGTCCGCATCATCAAAAACCATATCGCCATCCAATGCCCATTTAAAATCAAATGGCGAAATTCCACCTGAGAACGTAAATCCGTCATATGGATACACTACATCTCCAATACAATAATTTTGTATAACTAATGATTTATCCAATTCTGTTATTTCATCAGATTTTAATTCAAGTTTGAGATCATTATAATCACTATATGTATCTACAAGTAAATCCGAAAAAGAACTGTTTTTATTAAAAGTCAATTTTACATAATAATGATCAACTTTGGGATCTTTTATATTTAATCTGGCATGTCCAGGACCTGATAAACTATCTTCTGTTATTGAGATCATAGTATAACCGTCTATAATTTCAGCAGTTCCCTCTCCAGAATATTCGAAGGATAGTGCAATAATTTGAGCAGTATTAAAATCAACTTCAAATGGAATATACACACATCCATCATTCTGAAATTCAGCTATAGATCCATTACTTTGGACTACACCTGATGGTATCATAAACCAATCATTAGGAATGCCGCCTGTATAAGTATAAGTACTCTGCGGACAATAATTCGTATTAATATTTACTGTTCCTGTTGCACAACATAAATTATCTCCATTATTTACTCTGATATTTATTGGATATGTTCCAGCATGCCTTTCTGCTGCAGTAAAACACGATGTAATATTAGGAGGTGTAATGGTAATTATAGGTGTCAGTTCTTCAATATTGTTCCATTGTAAGGAAGGTACTTCATCAATAACAACTTTAATAACAGCTTTGCCATCTTTAATTCCTGGGCAGGTTTCGTTTTGACTTCTTTCCTTATCTAAAAATATGGAGTAAGTAGGGTTTCCATTTAGTTCAATTATTTTAAATAAAACTATCTGGCCATTTCTTTTTATTTCAGCAGAATAAATGCCCTCTGATAAGCCAACGAACAAATTTTGATCTACTACTGTTTGACTAATTCTTTCTCCAATTGAATTCTTAGTTATATCCAATTTTACATCTTCAATACCAAGTGCATTTCTTCCATTAATAAATACATTCATTCTTACTTCTCCGTCCTTTTTTTGAGGACAAGTCGGATCAAATATTC
>JABDKX010000256.1 GCA_013001975.1 Saprospiraceae bacterium
TCATTGGTTTTAAAATTTAGTAAGTTTTGGATAAATCAAAAGATGAATTTAACGAGATTATATCGAAAATCAATAATATTTATGATATTTTTTCTGATTAATATTAATTTTATATTAATATATATAAATCTATTCTACAAAGCTTTAAAGAATAAATAATTCAACAAATTGAATGGCTTTTCATTTGTCAATTTACACCTCTTTTCAACTGATTAATCATTTTTTATAAGTCACTATTTTTTTAGGTGACATAGGTTCACTTCATACGAGTGAGCTAATGAATAATCAACTATTTACAAGTAAAAAATAAAAGCATTGTAGCCTGTTTGGCTTAACAAATTGAGTTTTCTATTAATTTTGTTTAACTTTTTTTACTAATTAGTTAAACACTTTTGAGTTATTTGCGTTTAACCTTCATAACAATAAAAAAAATAACAAATGAAAATCTTTAGTACATTAATTTTTGGTCTTTTTATTATGAGTTCGCTTTCATTAACATCTTGTGGTGATGACGACAACGACCAACCAAAGACAATTGTTGATACAGCAATTGAAACAGATAATTTGAGCATCTTAGTTGAAGCGCTCACAAAAGCCAATTTGGTTTCTACGCTTCAAGGAGATGGTCCTTTTACAGTATTTGCACCAACAAATGATGCATTTCAGGCGCTTTTAGATTCAAATCCTGATTGGGATTCTTTAGATGATATAGATAATGCAACTTTAACAGAAGTATTAAAATTTCATGTCATTTCTGGTAATGTAATGGCTTCAGACCTTACAGATACATATGTTACTAGTTTGGCATCAGGTCCAAACAGCAAGCCTATTTCTATACAAATCGATGTAACGGGCGGCGTTAAATTTAATGGCTCAGCAGCACCAGTGACAACTGATATTTCAACGAGCAATGGAATTGTACATATAATTAACGAGGTTATGTTACCACCTTCTGTGGTAAACATTGCTTTAAATAATTCGAATTTCACTTCATTGGTAGCAGCTCTGACAAGAAGTGATTTGACAACAGATTTTGTTTCAATACTTTCTGGAGAAGGTCCTTTTACGATTTTTGCTCCAACAAATGAGGCTTTTCAAGTACTTTTAGATTCAAATTCAGATTGGGATTCTCTAAACGACATTCCAGTAGCCACTTTAGAAGCAGTATTAACATACCATGTTATTGCTGGTGCAAATGTTCAAGCAGCTGAATTAACAGATAATCAATCAGTAGAGGCATTAGGTGGATCATTGGTTGTTGACTTAAGCAGTGGTGCAAAATTAGAAACGACAAGCAATCAATCTGTAAATATTATTATTACAGATGTACAAGGCTCTAACGGAGTTGTACATGCGGTAGATACCGTATTATTGCCTTAATAAGTATTTTTTTCATAATTGAAAAGGGTTGGATCTACATCTAACCCTTTTTTTATTTTCTCAATCTCTATAAATACAAGTAAATTTGATTTATGGCTATCAAAAAAATAATGCAAATCTGTCTGTTTGTATTCCTAATTGGGATAAGTGCTACCGTATTATTTGCACAGAACGATTCAGGGGGATGGCCAACAACTTTACAACATTCAGGTGATGCTATTCAAATTGGTTTGCCTGCTGGCGCTTTAGTGTATGTTCTTTTAGACAAAGACAAAGAAGGGCTAAAAGAGTTTGCTTATGCTTTTGGAGCTAATATGATAGCTACACATACCTTAAAGCACTTTATTCATAAAAAGAGACCTGGAAATTCAAATGCATACAATGCGATGCCATCAGGACATACGTCGGCTTCTTTCCAGGCAGCTACATTTCTATATATAAGAAAAGGTCCTAAATTTGGAATTCCAGCATACATCTTGGCTTCTTATGTAGGATACTCCAGAATCAAAGGTGTTGATAAAAGACATGATTATTTGGATGTTTTGGGTGGTGCCATTTTAGGTTCACTGACTTCATACATCTTCACAACTTCGAAGGACAGTCCTGTTAAGGTCATTCCAGCTATCAACAATAATTCAGTTTCATTGTCATTTCATTTTAATTTTAAATAATACATTTGCAGCTTAATACATTAGGAATGAAAAATAGATTTGGAACCCTTGCAATCATACTTCTTAGTATTGCATTATGCATTCTTTCATGTGGTGAACCAGAAGAAATAATACCAGTTGTTGAAATTTCTAATGATTTTGAATTAGTAGGTAAATGGGAATTTCAAAAAGTGGCAGGTGATGGTGTCATCTTTGGTGTTCCTAGATCAAGTGTTGACGACAATCCGACTGGATTTGTGGAGTTTTTACCTGATGGTAAGGGCTTTTCTAACTTCAGTACTCTCCTATTGGACATGCCATTTGAATTAGAAGATTCGATTGTGTGGACACGCATAACTATTGATACAGTTCTTGTTCAAGCAGTGACAGAAGG
>JABDKX010000023.1 GCA_013001975.1 Saprospiraceae bacterium
TGCTAGTGAATCATAAGCATTTGCGCTTTCAGGATTGTATTCAATATTAAGTTGAAAAAAGCTTAATGCTTTATCGGGTTGTCCCATGTCCATGTTCATATATCCTAACATATTAAATAGAGATTCATCAAATGGCGGCACATCATAACCAAAGTGTTTTTTCAACTTCGCTTCTCTTGCTCTAATGATAGAAATCAACTCTTTATTAGGCGTCTCTGGACTATTAAATTTATCCGTATGCTCTATTGGAAACCATTTAAATAAAAATATTAATCCATCAAGAATTGATGGCAGTATAATTGTCCCATGAAGATCGTTGGGATAGAATTTCCAATTGGAGTTTAAGCCATTAGATTCGTATTGCTCAAGTAATTTTGAAAACGCAATATTGGATCTGGCAAAAAGGGTGTATTCAGAAGTATCTTTCATCACATTATCAATCGTAATCTCATTGTTCTGCAAATGTAATTGCCCAGCTAATGTCACAAATAATGACTTGCCTTCAAAAGATTTTGACTTCAGAACTTCTTTGGCTTGCTTCAACATAACTTGATTATCCCAATCCAAACTGGGATCAATTGCGATATAGTTTTGAAACAAGTCGGTATGATTAAATAAGGCATTGATTACGAATTGTCCACCGTAAGAATGCCCAATCAGCGTTCGGTAATTTGTCACTGGATATTTGGACTCAACATACGGAATCAATTCACTAGATATAAATTGCATGAAATCATCCGCTCCTCCACTTTCTTGATTATACGTAACACCTCTTCGAAATGTGACTTTGGTTGCTGTTAAGTCTCTGGTCCTGTTTGTCTGATTTGAAACGCCAACGATGATCATTTCAGGCATAAATCCACCACTGTAATAACTATGTACATTTGACACAGCAGGCAAATGTACACTGCCGTCCAGCACATAAAGCACTGGATACTTATTGTTAGGGTTAAAGAATTCCGGATATTGAATCCAAAATTTTCTATTCTCATCTAATACCTTAGAATACAAACTGTCAGGTTTACCAATTTTGATTAAGTACTCTGAATCAGATTGTGCTTCTAATGTTGGTAGTAAAAATATTAGGCACAATATCACAAAAACGTTTTTCATATTTCTATATTTTGTTTGCTATTACATTTCGTAGAAGAAGCTCTTTAATTTTGAATTTTGAATTTTGAATTTCTAAAGTATCCTTTTATAACTTAAAATTGGAATTGTTCCAAGTTGTGATTCCAGCAGTTCCTCATTAGCAAATGCATCAAAATAATAATATCCCTCATTTGAAAATCCTATTAAATTTTGAATATCAAGTGTAAGAATATTTCTTCTGTTCCAATTATATTGAAAACGAGCATCCAGTCTTTTATATGATGAAAGCCTTCTTTCGGTTACATATGAATTTAACGTCTCAATTACATTTTGATATCCACCTCCACGTTGATGATAAGCCAAATTAAAAACCCAACGATTATTCTTCTTAGTTAAAAATTCTTTTGTAACTGATATATTAAAGATGCTCTTAAAGTTCTCGTTGGTGTTAATGTCTAAATCTTTGTACCTCGCATCAAACAAACTGACATTTATATTTGTGTACCACCCTTGCGACCATGATTTATCTATCATTAATTCAATTCCTCTGGACTCAATGTTTTGCCTTTCGAAAAAGTCTCCACTTCCAATATTATAATCAAAGTTAAAATTGTTTAAGCTATTAATGTAAGAATATAGTCGGTAAGACTTTGTATTTGCATTGAGATAAAAAAACCTTGACATAAAGGATATCGATTCTTTTGGCAAGTTATATTTAACTGCAAATGACAAGGATTCCATTCTCTCTGAATTCAATCGATTCCTTTCACTGTTATTAAGTTCTTGATCTTTGTTTTTGATAGCATAATTAAAATCAAAAAGAAAGTTTCCAATACCATATTGGGAAAACAGTGAAGGCTCGATTTTTAACTTTTCGTATCTTATATAGTTTAGTGCCAATCCTGGTTGTAACTTAAATTGACCTTGACCAATTTGTTTCAAATATTGCCATTGCGCATATGGTCGTAATGTAAATGTCTCTCCTTTTAATGTGGTTAAATCTTTTAATAACTCATCATAACCAATTAAAGCTTGGACACCTAGAACCAAATTGTCATTTATAAAATTACCTTTCCCGTTATAGGATAGCTTTTGGCTTTTTCTGATATAAAGATCAAGGTGATTTAAATCAGGAGAATAAAAAACAGTAGTGTCTAGCAAAGATGTCCTTTCATTATTTCTTTGAGAGTAAAACAAATTATGTTCAAATTTTTTGCCTTTATAAGAAATACCTGTAATGAGGAATTTGGACTCAAAGGAAATGTCTTGTAAATCTTTTAAGACTGAAGCTGATTCGATACTGTCAATTGGCGTATGATAATTGGTGCTGTTTCCGGCAATGGCAATAATTGACAACTTATCATTGATGTCATATTTCAAAAAACCATCATAAAACTTTATGGATTCGCCATCAAAGTTAACACCAAAATCTGATAGTAAACCAACTGTAGAATATCTGAAATCTCCTTTTAATTTGGATTTTCCTTTGGTTTGAAATCCTGCTTCCATTCCAAGCAATCCAACTTTAAAAAAGTTTTCACCCAGTCGATCAAAATTAAAATCGCCTACTCCAGACAAAGCATTGTTTTGAATGGGTTCATAAGGATTGCCATAAAAACTAAATTTATTTACAACTTCAAAAGGAATAGCCAAAACACCGCCTGCACTCGGACTGCTTTGATCAGACAATCTTCCTGCATTACTTAAGTGGTTGGGATTAACAATCTCTGCACCGTTGATGGACCATCGCGTAAATTCAGACGGTAGTCCACGATAAACGATTGTATTGGTTTGATCATTAGCAGTTGAAATGCCAACATGTCGATACAATACTCTGGCTGGGTCATCAAAGGTGCCAGCTAATTCTCGACTGCCTTGTCTTATTTCTAGTTTATTTTGGCTCTGAAGAAAATGCTTTTGAATAGGATGGTGTACCAATTCAATTGCTTCGATATTAACTTGAGGCGAAAGGCTTGTAGAATCCTGAGAAGAATTATGTTGAGCTAATACATTTATATGAAACAGTATCAGCCAAAAAAATATATACCTTCTCAAATTAAAATTATTTTACAGACCTAGCGACCTGTTGATTAATGACCTATCTACTTCACCACCTGCAAAGTCATCAAATGCCTTATCTGTGACTTGAATAATATGTTCTTCGATAAAAGGT
>JABDKX010000052.1 GCA_013001975.1 Saprospiraceae bacterium
GAATATCGATGCCGAGAAAAGGTTTTGAATGGCGATCTTCTCAACTTACCATAGAAGGATTTATACATAAGGACAAAAGAAAGAATCAGGTCGTTCATAAAACCAAGCCGTTTCCTGGAGGGCAACCGTCGGTCACAGAGGTAAATTGGTTGAGTGTCACGCGCAATTACCACGTTTTGGAATGTAGACCCATCACCGGCAGATCCCATCAGATTCGTGTGCAGTTGGCGTCCATCGGATTACCCTTATATGGAGATCTAAAATATGGTGGACCGCCAACCTCGGATCAGCGCCTCTATCTACACTGTTATGAAATGTCCTTTTTGCACCCGGTTCGAAAGGAAGAAGTCGTTGTAAATGCCAATTTTGACCAGGCGCCATTATGGGAGCAAGTTCCAAAATTGTAACCTTTGCCATTAGACTTGGCTTATTACCGGATTGGTGTTACTTTTGCCGCCGGTGAGAGTCACACGACCAGCTCCTTCTGAATTCCCCCAGGGCAGAAATGCAGCAAGGGTAGGAGGTTGAGCAGCTGGTTTGTTTCCTCGCTTTTTTTCTTTACTTACATATTCATTTATATAATATAACATTATGAGATTTTTTATCGATACAGCTGATTTAGATCAAATTAAAGAAGCAAGAGACCTTGGCGTTTTAGATGGTGTTACAACCAATCCATCGCTCATGGCAAAATCTGGAATTACTGGTGCTAAAAATATCGAGAACCACTACAAAGAAATCTGTAATCTGGTTGATGGAGATGTAAGTGCTGAAGTAATAGCAACTGATTACAATGGCATTATCAGCGAAGGAGAATACCTATCTACATTGGCCCCTAATATTGTTGTAAAAGTACCTATGATAAAAGATGGTATTAAAGCTATTAGCTATTTCAGTGAAAATGGCATTAAAACGAATTGTACATTGGTCTTTTCTGCTGGCCAAGCTATTCTAGCGGCCAAAGCTGGAGCTACTTATATTTCTCCATTTGTAGGAAGAGTAGATGATATCAATTGGGATGGCATTGCACTCATTGAAGAGATTGCAGAAATCTATGCTATTCAAATGTTTGAAACTGAAATTTTAGCAGCATCAATTCGTAATTCAAGACATATCGTCCAAGCGGCTAAAGCTGGAGCAGATATTGCGACGTGCCCGTTAAATACAATAACAGGATTATTAAAGCATCCATTGACTGATATCGGTTTGGAAAAATTCCTTGCTGATTACAGAAAAGGTAATTCTTAAACTTATTGACCCAGATTTTAGATTAATTCTAAAGTTTTTTCTATTAATTTATTTATGGTTGCATCAGGCTGAGATGAAAACTCTCCTGTAACTCTATTGGCTAAAATAGCATTCAGAGAAATGGCTCTGTGACCCAACATTTTTGCTAAACCATAAATGCCCGAAGTTTCCATTTCTAAATTGGTACACCTTAGATCTTCAAATGCAAAATTTTGTGCAAGCTCAACAAAGTCATATTTGCTTTTTAATCGTATGTTACGGGATTGAGGTCCATAAAATCCATCAGCCGTAATTGTAATTCCTGAATCTCCAACAGTCTTATACTTTTCCATTAATTCCGGATCGCATGACACTGCATATAATGTTCTCATTTGGGAAGCCACTTTGAAATTACTTTCTAAATTTAATGAGCGAACATGATTAGAGTGATAATATGATAATAGTCCATCTAGACCAATGGCATGTGCACTTAAAATGAATGAGTCTATTTTGAGATCTTGTTGAATAGCACCAGATGTGCCTATTCTAATAAACTCTAGTGAAGTTAAATTTTCTTTGTTTTCTCTCGTATTAAAATCGATATTAAAAAGCGCATCGATTTCATTAAAAACAATATCGATATTGTCGGTTCCAATTCCTGTTGAAATAACAGTAATATCCTTTCCTTTATATTGTCCTGTTACTGTTTTAAACTCTCTTCGTTGCCTCTCTATACGGATTGAATCGAAATGCTTAGTAATAGCGTCAACTCTATTCGGATCACCAACTGTAATTATTGTTTCAGCTACATCCCCTGGATGCAGTTGTAAGTGATAAATACTCCCATCTTCATTTAAAATTAACTCTGACTTCTGAATCATTTGCTTCATAATTTTTGAAGCCACAAGGTAAGTAATTATGTCTAAATATATGACCATTTTGTTTGACTTGAATCTATTATCTTCAGATTATTAATGGATAATGATTTACATTTGCAGCAAAATAATAATTGATGAATAAGGCATACATTTTAAATAGTTGTTCAACATGTCAAAGGATATTAAAAGAGATAGATTGGAAAGGCGATGTTCAAAATATAAAGGAAGAAAACATTGATGAAAAGCTACTGGATAAATTAGCTAAAGAACACGGTTCTTATGAATCCTTGTTTAGTAAACGTGCCATGAAGTATAGAAGTATGGGGCTTAATGAAATGGATTTATCCGAAGCTGATTACAAAAAATATATGCTTCAAGAATACACTTTTTTAAAGAGACCATTTATCATTATTGGTGATAAATCATTCATTGGCAATAGTAAGAAAACGGTTGAAGCTATCAAAAATCACATGTCATGAATCAGACTGTGATCAAAAGTGCTTTCATGGCATTGCAAGATAGGATTTGTTCAGACCTTGAAATATTGGACGTAGAAGGAAAATTTAAAGAAGATGCATGGGAGAGACCAGGTGGAGGGGGAGGAAAAACACGCATAATAATTGGAAAAACTATTGAAAAAGGTGGCGTTAATTTCTCGGCTGTCGAGGGCCTTATGCCAGAAAAAATAAGTACTGCACTTGGATTAGAAAAAACGCAGTTCTTTGCGACAGGTGTCTCGATTGTTCTACATGCAAAAAACCCATTTATCCCAATCATTCATATGAATGTTCGATATTTTGAAACGACTCATGGGACTTGGTGGTTTGGAGGCGGAATCGATCTCACACCTCATTATATAGATGAAGAACTGGCTTCATCTTTTCACCAACAACTGAAAAACGTATGTGATAAACATGCTTCTCATTATTATTCTGAATTTAAAAAATGGGCAGATGATTACTTTTATATCAAACATCGTAAGGAGACAAGAGGAGTTGGTGGTATTTTCTTTGACAGATTAGATAAAACAAAAGGTACAAAAGAAGACTTGTTTAATTTTGTCATGGATGTAGGTAATTTATTTTCAACTCTTTATAAAGAGCAAGTTGATGCCAATCGCGATAAAGCGTTTTCACCAATTAATAAAGATTGGCAATTGCATAGAAGAGGACGGTATGTTGAATTTAATTTGGTTTGGGACAGAGGAACGAAATTTGGTCTTGATACAGATGGTAATATTGAGTCAATTCTGATGAGCCTGCCGCCAGAATCTAGATGGACTTACAAACATGATTTTGATGAGGAAGAAGAAAAAACGCTTAATTTATTAAAAAAAGATATCGATTGGGTTAATCGCAAAGCAAGGTAACAACAGTTGTCGTTACTTTATTGCTTCTGTTTCCTTTGTCATCAATCATTTCAACTTCAAAACTTAATTCATTTGTGGGAAATGCGGCTGGATTTTGACAAGGAGGCGTTCCATCAGGAAAAATACAGCATGTCGTAAATATCTTCATTGTAATTTCACCTTCGATGCCACTATTTAATCCTCCATTTGCTATAGGCGGTATATTAAACCTGTTAGAGATTACACCTGTTCTCAGATCAGTGATAATTATATTCTCCTTAAAGTTTTGATTTTCAGTACCTAAATCTCCATCACCATCCTTGAAAGAAATGCGCATAAACAATGAGTCTGTGTTGAGATTATTCTGAACCATCGTATCCTTTGATATATCAAGAAAAGCTATTTCAGGAACATTATCAAATCCTGGATCTGTGGCACATGATATCATTATCATAAGCAATCCCACAATCCAAAGAGACTTATCAAATTTCAATTTATACCTTTGTGACACGATGACCATTTATTTATAACGTAAATTAAGCTTTTTCAAATTGAATCTCAAAACAGAAATTATTAATTATCTCTCTGGTGAGTCTGTGAAGACATTTGATGAGATAGCTTTTATGATCTATGAGGTTCAATCTGAAGAAAATCCTCACTATCGATCTTTCTTGGAGGTTTTAGGACAAGATAAACTTTCTCCTTCTTCTATCGAAGATATTCCATTGTTACCAATATCTGCTTTTAAACATCATAAAATTAAAACAGGTTCTTGGGATGCACAATCTGTGTTCTTAAGCAGCGGCACAAGCCATATGGATAGAAGTCGACACTATGTTGGAGATTTAAATTTCTATAAGCATCACACACTTCATACTTTTAAGGGATTTTATAAAAACGCTTTAAATAAAATCCTTAGTCTTTTGCCTTCTTATATTGAAAATGGTGACTCTTCTTTAGTACACATGGTTGATAACATGATGGATTATTATAATGATAAAGAAAAGGCTCATTTCTTATATGATTTTGAAGCGCTAAAAAGCACTTTAGATGACCAAGAGACAAATGGTCATTCTACGGTTTTAATTGGTGTTACTTTCGCACTCTTAGATTTTGCAAAAGAATTTAAATCTTTGGATTCAAATTTGACAATCATCTTTACCGGCGGCATGAAAAATAGAGGCATCGAATTATCTTATGAAGAAGTATTTGATACCTTGAAAAAATCTTTTCCTAACAGCACCATAGATTCTGAATTTGGAATGACGGAGATGTTTTCGCAATCTTATTGTCAAAATAGCAAAGATGGATTTTATACGCCTGCTTCTAGTTTATATATACAACCTAAAGAATTAAATGATCCATTAACCACAGCCAAAATAGGTAAAACAGGACAACTTGGATTTATCGATCTGGCAAACTATCAAACCTGTTCATTTGTATTGACCGACGATCTTTGCATTAAGAAAAATGATGGCCGTTTTAAAGTTTTAGGTCGTATGGCACAAAGTGATATTAGGGGATGTAATATGCTGTATCAAATTTGAACATCAGTTAATCCTTCATACATCCACTTAGCTAAAGCTTCTCTATTACTTGGGATTACCAACCTTTTTCTATCAAATGAATTTTGAATATTCGCCAATTCAACATAGACAGATGTAGGTAAAGTATTGTTTAACATATAGAGGTTTCTTGTTTTTACAAATCCTTTGTATCCTCTATTTTTTTGATAAATATTATACTTCTTCTTAAAAGTATTTCTTAATGATACGGCGATTTTCTTACTTGATTTACTTGTCTTATGATGGTAAAAATATGCATCCTGTTGCTTTGTCTTATCAGTATAAGAATCAATGTGAATCATTATCGCAACTTGCTTTTTAGCACCCTGTCGTTTGTGTTTGAGATAGAGGTTGTTAATAGCTTCAGCACGTTGCCTTAGCCTCCTTTTTTGACTCAATGGAAGCTTTGCACCATAGCACCTTTCATCCTTATCGCAATCTAATTCTGGCTCATCCCTGATACCATCATTTTGATCTTGTATTATGACATGGGCTGTTGCACCGTGACTAATCAAGTATCGCGCTAGTCTTAAAACGATATCATAAGCATACTCATCTTCGCAATGACTATTACTGCATTCCTTTGTACACATTGCTCCTGGGTCTGGTCCACCATGACCTGATACTAGATAATATACTTCTCCTCGAAGAGAGTTGTCTTTTATTTCAACGATTTTATGTTTGTCGCCAAAAAGTTCTACATTTTTAAATAATCCTTTTTTGGATTTACTTGGTGTTACAGCTGTAACAAATTCTGCTTTTTTTTCTTTGCCAGTTTCTTCATTAACACAATGCAATTCATGGTAAGGTACCCATAATATATTACTATCAGTGAATTTGGTTTTTCTTAAATTCTTAGATAAAATAAGTTCATTAAAGTCTTTAATTCTTAGTGCTTGCTTAAAGTTTTCTATGCCTATAGTAGTTCTGATGCTGGTACCATTGTACTGATATATTTTTATAGGCAATTTATATGATTTGCCAACAATCAAATGGTCTGTAATTTCAAGATTATTTAATTCTAAAAACCTTGCTTTTGAACAGTTGTGCTCTAGAAGTTGATATTTTCGGAGAATTGAAAAAATCCCGTCACCTTTTTTTGCTTTTACAGTAAAGTTATAAGGCTCAAATGCAAATATGGACAATGAGAGAAGTAAAAATGTAAATGATAATATAAATCTCATTTTAAATCGGGTTTTAGGAAAATCATACAAATCGTATCAAAAGTATAAATTTTCTATATTAAATTCAAAATGTGAGAGTTATATATTTAAAAAATATTTAATATGTTCGTTAAAATATTAATATTTTTAATCTTAGTTGGGATAAAGTAACGATATAAGGCTATTGAATATTATTTTTGGCTAATGTTTGTTTATTGCCATATGTTTAAGCACATTTGTAATATATTAATCAAAGCCAGTAATTGTTTGATAGAGTCCTTCATATTATAAAAAAAGAACTCTCTATTGAGTTGAGAGAAAAGTATACCTTTTTCTCTTCTATTTTATATTTAATCGCCATAACTTTTGTTGTATTTAAAGTCTTCGGAAAATTAGAAGGGCCAACCAAAATGGCTTTGTTTTGGATCCTACTTTTGTTTACTGCTATTAACATGATTGGATTCAGTTTTAGCTATCAAACACAAAAAAGAAAACTAAATTATTATCAGTTATATGACCCTCAAGAATTGATGACTGCAAAATTGATTTTCAATTTTATTAAAGTCTTTCTAGCAGGTTTGGTATTACTTCTTCTGATGTATATATTCAGTAATGAACCTTTAAAAGATGGTGTCCTGTTTTTCAAAGTTTATATACTCATGGTTTTAGGAATAGTTGTCGTTCTTAATCTTATTTCAGCAATTTCATCCTACAGTCAAAACCAAAACACTTTGGTTGCTGTTTTGTCATTACCGCTACTCATTCCCATTTTACTTTTAGGGATGCGTGTCAGTTTGATTTCAGAAAGGATGTTTTCAGATAGTGGTGTTGCGAAATATTTATTGATGTTATCTGGTATAGATCTCCTTTTGCTTACTTTAAGCATTATATTTATACCTATAGTTTGGAAATCATAAATTATGAAATTAAATCTTAGCTGGTGGAAAATATTGGGCGTTATCCTAACAATCTATGTTTTAATTGCTGGATTCAAAGTCCCTTTACAACCGGGCATATTGGAATACTCAGAAAACAAAGCTTTTGCTGGCCAAGCATTTTCAACTGATCTGACAACTTATAACACTTACCTAAAAAAAGCGACTGATCTGAATGTTTGGATTTGGTTGCCTAATGACCAATTAATAAAAGCAAATGGAACGGAAGTTATAAATGACACTAAAGTCAAAGCTGACTTTCTTATTCCAACAGATATTGAAATCAAAAATGGAAAAAGTATATTGGCAACACTCATGATAGATAATGCTGAGGAAGGTCATTACTTTATTCGTCGAGCTGTCACTATAAAAAATGAATCTGAAGCCAATTTACATCCAGGACAGTTCTTTGATCTCAGTGTGATAAAATCTAAGACTCGGTTTGCATTTCCATTTCAACATATCTTATACGAAACATTAAGGAATACATTTTTCCATGTTGCCATTTGGATGTCTATGTTTGCCTTACTTTTGGTCTCATGTTATCATAGCATCATGTATTTGAAATCGAGTGATCAGATTCACGATAAAAAATCATCTTCATTGACGACTGTTGCGCTCGTTTTTGGTATTGCAGGTTTGTTAACAGGCAGTGTTTGGGCCAAATATACATGGGGTGCATTTTGGACATCAGATGTTAAATTAAATATGACTGCCATTTCATTGCTTATTTATTTTGGTTATTGGATTTTGAGAGGATCATTGAATGACATGGAAGTCAGAGCAAGAATATCATCAGTCTTTAATCTATTCGCATTTGTGTGCTTGATGATTTTGGTCATGGTTATTCCAAGACTGTCTGAAGGATCGTTACACCCAGGCAATGGAGGCAATCCGGCCTTTAGTACATATGATTTAGACAGTGCGATGAGGTTGGTTTTTTACCCAGCCATTGTGGCTTATTTTTTAATAGGTTTATGGATTTCTGAACTATTGTTCAGGTATGCTAAATTGGAAGAAAAAATAACCTTTGACATTTAGTTAAATTCATATGAAAACAATTTGCTATTATTAAAAAAATGACGAGTTTCGTCTTCTAATATGAAATCAAATTTATTACTCACTTGTTTGCTTACCTTCTTTCTAAGTTCTGGCTTATTAGCTGAAGCAGAAACGCAAGATTTTTTCAGGAGTACTGGAAAAATAAACACAGTTCTTGCAGTGGTGTTGATCTTGTTTTTTGTTTTAATTTTCTTTTTGGTTCGACTTGAACGTAAGATGGGTAAACTTGAAAAAAAAATAAACGATGAGTACAAAACAAGCTAGTTTTTATCAAAGTGTAGAAAGAAATTTTGATAAAGCTGCCGCCTTAACCAACCACCCAAAAGGATTATTAGAACAAATTAAAGTTTGTAATGCCATCTATCAGATGAACTTTCCTGTTAAAATAGGAAACAGTTATCAAGTTATAGAAGCTTATAGAGTCCAACACAGTCATCACCGATTACCGACCAAAGGAGGAATAAGATTCAGCCACCTTGTAAATCAAGATGAGGTTATGGCATTAGCATCGTTAATGACCTACAAATGTGCGTTAGTAGATGTGCCTTTCGGTGGAGCAAAAGGTGGTGTTTGTGTAAGTCCTAGAAAGTATACGGAAGAACAATTGGAAAAAATTACAAGAAGGTATACAGTTGAACTTGTTCGGAAAAACTTTATCGGTCCTGGTATTGATGTACCTGCACCGGATTATGGAACAGGTTCCAGAGAAATGGCTTGGATTGTTGATACGTATCAACAATTGAAAAACGGAGAAATTGACTCTGCGGCTTGTGTAACAGGAAAACCGGTTAGTCAAAATGGAATTAGAGGAAGAACTGAAGCGACTGGTCGTGGTGTTTTTTATGGCCTTAAAGAAATGTTAAGCTACCCTAATGATTGCAAAGAAATGGGATTAAGCCCAGGCATAGCAGGTAAAACAATGGTTATTCAAGGATTAGGAAATGTAGGGTCTTACACTGGTACCATTTCTATTGAAGAAGGTGATGCTAAAGTAATCGGTGTTTCTGAAATCGAAGGTACAATTTACAATCCTAAAGGAATCGACATCAAAAAACTGATCAAATACAGAAAAGAGAAAGGATCAATAATCGGTTTCCCAGGCACTAAAAAATTAGAAAATAGAGATGATTGGGTCGGTATGGAATGTGATATTCTAGTTCCTGCAGCTCTTGAAAGTCAGATCAATAAAAAGAATGCGAAGAAAGTAAAGGCCAAAATTATTGCAGAAGCAGCCAATGGTCCAGTTACAGCAGACGCTGAAGAAATATTACTGAAAAAAGGAATTGTCATTGTGCCGGACATGTATTTAAATGCCGGAGGGGTTACGGTCTCTTATTTTGAATGGCTTAAAAACCTTTCTCACGTGAGATACGGAAGAATTGAAAAGCGATTTGATCAAAATGCTTATACCAATTTGGTATCTACCGTAGAAAAGTTAACAGGTAAAACCATCAGTAAAAGAGAAAGAACTTTATTGACGAAAGGTCCTGAAGAAGTTGATTTGGTTAGATCAGGTTTGGAAGAAACTATGATCACAGCTTATGGTCAAGTAAGAGAAATCTATAAAAGAAAGAAAAAGGTTAAAGATCTAAGA
The DNA here is from genome assembly GCA_013001975.1 of Saprospiraceae bacterium. Taxonomy (GTDB): domain Bacteria; phylum Bacteroidota; class Bacteroidia; order Chitinophagales; family Saprospiraceae; genus RFSX01. Next base: position 9,773 of record JABDKX010000052.1, read on the forward strand.
TCAGCGGCGTTTATTAATGCTATAAATAAAGTGGCTTCTGATTATATGACACTAGGTGTTTTTCCTTAATTAAAAGTTTTAGCCAATAAAATATTTCCTATTGACGTTAATAATGTCAGTAGAGAGTTTTTTCATAGTTGGTTTCAAGCCGAAGTTGTATGCTTCGGCTTTTTTGGTTTTGGCAATAAAATGTATAAGTTGTTGACATTAAGGGATGAAAGAGGATGCTAAACGCCAAATCCTTTAGATTTATAAAGCTTTTAACACTAATTAGATACAAAAAAGATTAACCTTTTTAAGAATAAAAAAAGGTTAATTAATAAATAATTAAATTTTATCTTTGTTTAATAAGCAAACTAAAAAATTTTATTTTATTATTGCAGTCTAAATTTAAATTTGATTAGAATGTCAGAAAAGTTAGATAAAATAGATTTAAGTATACTCAAAATACTGCAAGAAAATAGTAAAATAACCAACTTAGAGTTGTCTAAAAAAATAGGATTGTCTCCAGCTCCGACTTTAGAACGTGTAAAGAAATTGGAGTCAACCAACATTTTAGAAAGCTATCATGCGAAAGTTAATGCCGAAAAAATTGGTCTGAATGTCAGAACTTTCGTTTTGGTCTCTTTAGCTTGGAACAAAGAAAACGCTTTAGAAAATTTTATCGAAAAAATAAATAAAATAGATGAGATCGTAGAAGGATATATTATAACTGGTGATGGTGATTTTCTTCTGAAAATAATTACCAAAGATATTTCTAGTTACGAACAACTTCTATTCAAAAAATTATCTCAAATCGAAGAAGTAGAAAGGTTAAAGACATTTATGACTTTATCAAAAGTGAAAAAAACCAAGTTGCTGCCATTCGATTATGATTAAAAATTAATTGTTACCTCCAAAAGTGGCTGTTTCTTTAAGGAGAAACGGCCATTTTTTTTATTTCGTCTTATGTTGAAAAAAAGCCTTTTATGGAAATTGACTAAAGAGGAGGGACCTACTTCTTTTCTATTCGGAACAATGCATGTCAAAGATGAAGCTGCTTTTACTTTTGCTCAAAAGGCTATCAATCATCTTCAAATGTGTGATTCCTTTTATGCTGAAATGGATTTAAATGAAGCATCGACTGCGATCAAACCAACTGATTATTTGATGGATGACAACATGTCTTTGAAGAATTACTTTAAAGAAAAAAAATACGCAAAGTATAAAAGAATAGTTCTCAAATCCTTTTCATTAAACTTAGATAATTATCAGTATTTAAAACCAATTATAATACTTAATAACCTAGCAGAATCTGTTATGTCATCAGACAATGCCAGACCATTAGATCATTTTCTTTGGCACCAAGCAGAATTGCTCAATCTTAAATTAGGCGGATTGGAAACTGTAGATGAACAAGTCTCAACGCTAAAATCGTTGGAAATAGAGCTTCAGCTGAAAATGTTAAAAAAAGCTTTAAAAAACATTTCTTCATTCAAATCTTCAAATCAAATTCTCAAAACGCTTTATGCTCAGCAAGATATCATCAAAATCTTCAAATTGTCCAATAAAGGATTAGGCAAATTAAGACAACCCTTACTTTATGTTAGAAATAGAATAATGGCGGATAGGATAGCTCAATATGCCAATAAACGTTCATTTTTTGCTGTAGGAGCAGCTCATTTAGGTGGAAATAAAGGGGTTTTAAAATTATTGAAGTCTAAAGGATTTAAACTTAAACCTCTTTGACTTAATATTATTTCTAATGAAACTGGGAATAGTTTACATTTGCGAAAAAATTATACATGCCTGAGAATAAATCTGTAATTGCTATTGAAATAGAATTAAACGAAGAAAAGGTACCCAGTAAAATTGAATGGACAGCAGCATCTCCTGAAGGTCCTGTTAAAAGAGAAAGCAAGGCCATGCTACTTTCTTTATTTGATAAAGAAACATTAGATACATTCAAAATAGATTTATGGACTACTGAAATGCAAGTCGCAGAAATGGATCGAATGATGTTTCATACACTCAAAGCATTATCTGAAAGCTATTTCAATGCTACAAAAAATGAAGAATTGGCTAATCAAATGAGAAACTTTGTTCAATACTTTGGAGAGTTTACAAAGATAATTCCTACTGAATAACCTAAGGAAATGGTTAAAAGTCATATATATATTTATTATAATATAAAAACATATAAATAATTATATTAATTTGTTTTTATAACTTGCTGATAGACAGTGTATTGAATTTTATTGTCATTTTAAAAAAAGAATAATTACATATTAACTTTTTTTAATATATATTCTTTTTTATATTTGATGTAATTAAGACTCAATTATCAATGCAGGGAGAAGTTAGCTTACGTTTTATTCAATCTTTAGAGTATTTAAAATCTACAAAAAAGATTCCTTCAATAAGACAGTTTTCTATTACAATTGGAATTCATCCTCAATGCATTAGTGATGTCGTAAGAGGTAAAAGAGAAGTTAATTGCGATATTTTATCTAAGACCATTAAGCATTTTAATGTCAACCCAATATTTCTATATACTGGAAAAGGAAGCGTTTTGCTAAATAATAATTCCGAGCATGTATCTGCAGATCCAATTTTGACAATTGTAACAGATGAAAAGGGTGAAGAGAAAATCATCCATGTTCCAGTTGCTGCTCAAGCTGGTTATAGCAATAATATTCATAATGCAATTTTCATTCAAGATTTACCAACATTCAGTTTGCCTGATAGTAGGTATAATGCTGGAACACACCGATGTTTTGATATTGCTGGAGACAGCATGGAACCAACAGTGTATTCGGGAGATAAAGTTGTTTGCAGTTTCATAGAACCAGATAATTGGTTTAATGGTATCAGAGCCAATTATGTTTATGTTATCATTTCAAGAGAGGGTGTGGTTATCAAACGGGTTATCAATAATTTGAAATCAAATGGCACACTAAGCCTGATCTCAGATAACAATTTTTATGCTCCTTATGAAATAGAATTAAAAGATATCGTAGAAGTGTGGCAAGTATCAGTCAAAATCTCTCCCTTTATGCCTTCTCCAGGGCACATAAGAAATGGCCTTCATAATGAAGTCGATTTATTGAAGACTACAATAACTGATCAAAGTGAAATGATCAAAAGTTTAAATTCTACAGTGGAGAAACTGCTAAAAATAAACAGAACGTCAACCGTCCGTTAATACATGACTCTCGAAAATTTAAAATTTATTCTTCAACTATCGAATGTGGTAATTGATCAATGTAAAATTGAAACTTTTGACTTAGTTCAGGGTGACTTTGTTTATGTCACAGGAGAAACAAATGAGTGCAAAAACTGTATTTATAAATTGCTTACTTTTCAAACAAACGGTAGTGGTACAAAGGCAGAATTTGGTGGGCAGAATTTATTTGAAATTTCAAATACTGAAATTTATAAAATAAGAAGAAAAGTAGCCTTTCTGGAGCAAACACCAGATTTGAAAACCAATGAAGAAATATTGGTGTATTTAGAAAGGCTGAACATGACAAATAATCATTCATTGGTTGAGCTTAATGATTATTTTAAAATCGCCCAACCAGAAGAAACCAATGTCGTATTTTCAAATTTAAAACTCTTATTATCAACCAATCCACAAATACTCATTATTGATCACACATTTGATAGTCTGATAAATGAACAAATTAACTCTGTTTTGGACGCACTTCTCAGATTCAAAAATGAGCATCCTTTAGCCTTAATTATAAATACCAATAATGCGTATTTAACTTCCAAATATTTAGGAAGAACTTATAAGGTTATTAATAAATCTATTGTTGAACTTGATGTTTAATCAATCCTAACGCCCCTTCGACATCCTCCAAAGGTAGCTTACAAGTTTTATTCTGACACACATAAATCATTGTTCTGCCTTCTTGCATTTTATCTTTTAATAATGCTAAGTTTTCTTCAATTTGACTACCCAATAGAATTGAATTTCCTAGGTAGTTTTTACTAAGTTCATTTCGTTTTGTTAATGCATCTTCACCGATGATAGCCACTTCAAATGGAGCAACAGTATGATCTAACAACAGCTGTAGCCAATTGCTATAAAAGCTGATGTAGTTTGTGCTTTTTATTTTGTCCATCATATTTTTAAGCATTTGCTCAGATTGCTCAATATATTCTGTGTTATAAGTTAATGTACCCAGCGTTAATAAACTCCTTGCCATGGCCGAATTACTGGACGGAATAACATTGTCCTCAAATTCTGACTTCTTTGCAATTAAAGGTGGATCAAGGTCTGAAGTGTAGTTAAACATCTTGGTTTCTTCATTGTAAAAATGCTCAAGACTATAATCAGTTAATCTTTGAGCATGGTCGATCCATTGTTTGTCAAAAGTCGATTGGTATAACTTTAGGAAAGCACCAATTGTCAATGCATAATCATCTAGAAAAGCATTGATACTTGACTTGCCATCTTTAAAGTTCCGATTCAGTTTGCCTTCTTTATTAATTTGCTTATTTAAAATAAAGTTGGCGTTGTTTAAAGCTGCTTCTAAATATTCATCTGTGCCTAAAGCATTATATGCATCAATGTATCCTGTCATCATCAGCGCATTCCAACTTGTCAATATTTTGTCATCTGTTCCTGGTCTGACACGCTTGGATCTTGCCTTTAAAAGTTTAGATGAACTTTCTGTGATAATAGTTTTAATTTCATCAACTGATTTATCAAATTTTTGGGATAGACTTTCATAACTGCTGACCACATTTAAAATGGTATATCCTTCCCAATTTCCATTCTCAGTTACATCATAATAAGTATTAAAAATTTCTGCTTTTGCAGGGTCATTTATGACTTGATCAATTTCACTTTTAGTCCAAACATAAAACTTACCTTCTTCGCCCTCACTATCAGCATCTAAAGAAGAATAAAAACCATACTCTGGTGATGTCATTTCTCTTTTTATGAAGTCCAAAGTTTGTTCAACTGTTGTTTTATAAATTTCATCTCCTGTCATCTGATAAGCTTGAGCATATAAACTAACCAATTGACCATTATCATAAAGCATTTTCTCAAAGTGAGGTACTAACCAATACTCATCTACGGAATAACGAGCAAAGCCTCCACCTATTTGATCATATATCCCACCATTTGTCATATTGTCAAGTCCAATTTTTGAAGCTTCAAGCAAAGCTTTGTCTCCACTCAACCAGTATTGTTTTAACAATAATTCATAAGCGTTTGGCATAGGAAATTTCGGTGCACCTAACCTGCCACCAAACTTCGCATCAAATGTTTCTAAAGATGTTTTTATGTGGGTTGAAAAATCATCAAAATCAAAATCAAGTTCATTTTCATTGACCTCAATTACAGTTGTGCTTTGTATCCCTTCAGTAATCTTATCAGCTGATTCTTGAAGTCTTGCAGGGTTTTCTCTGTTTAACTTAGAAATTTGGTTAAGGATATTAAGCCATTGATCTTTTGGATAATAAGTTCCAGCGAATACAGGCTTACCGTTAGGGAGTGCAATGGCGTTTAATGGCCAACCGCCACTACCATTTATGAGTTGGGCTGCTGTCATATACACATCATCAACATCTGGTCTTTCTTCTCTGTCAACTTTTATTGAAATAAAGTTATCGTTCATTATTTTTGCAACCAAAGAATCTTCAAACGATTCATGTTCCATAACGTGACACCAATGACAAGCAGCATATCCAATACTGATAATCAGTAATTTGTTTTCTTCTTCCGCTATTTTTAAAGCTTCATCTCCCCAAGGAAACCAATCAACAGGATTGTAAGCGTGTTGCTGAAGATATGGACTTGATTCATTAAGTAACCTGTTTGCTTTCTTGTCTCCTGATAAACTATTCATTGAAGGTTGATTACAACTGATGAAAATGATAAAGCAAATAAAAATGCAGAAAAACTTATCCATAGAGGCGATATTGATTAATAAATTGAGCGCAAATATAAATTAAATAGGAGTTACAAGTTGGCGCTTGTGAGATATGTTCTTATTTCTCACTTTTATCGGTTGGCTGATGGCGATTATTTTCTTAGGGTAACATTGCAATTTGTAGTAACCCCGATAAAATTAATAGTTTGATTGATTGTAAGTGTATTGCCATTTAATTCGCCTTCTCCAAAAGAAGTTACAGGGTTGCCTAGAAAATCTATAGTAGTTTCTGGAATTTCTACATTACAACCATCAATTCTCAATTCTGCTACTTCTCCATCTATATTTATTGCAACCGAGTTTCCTGACGCTTCTGTAACTTCTGCATTTACAGACATTTCATCCTCCCCTGTACATTTTGAAGTTCCAGTATAGCTTCCTAAAAAGTCATCCTTGACACAATCACTATCTGTTCCACAACTCATTACAGACAACATAAGGAAACTTAGTATTAATAGATTTTTCATTGATAATAATTATAATAGTTGGTTAATAGCGACTTGTTTAGTAATAATACAAATGTATCATTGATAAAAGTATAAATAAGAAATTTAAATGCATTATAATGAGATCTATTTTTTTAGCTGCTACATAAAATGATGTATTAAATTCAGTCTAATTTAAAATGATGATTATTTATATAATGTTTAAGTGCAATAAAAAGAATAATTATTTTATTAAATTTATTCAAACAACTTTTTATTATGCGTTGGAGGAGACTTAATGGAGACAAAATAAACTTACCGATAAAAGAAGCCGTTGAAAAAACAATCAATGAAGAACATCAAAAAGGCAATCGTTTGAAAGTCTGTATTGGGTCTGATTCTTTAGATCGCAGTGGAAAAGTTGAGTTTGCAACTGTAATTGTTTTCCTTCGAGAAAAGAAAGGAGGATTCATGTTTATTAATAACGAAAAGGTCATTCAAAAAATGTCGCTAAGGGAAAGAATGATTTTAGAAGTCGCCAAATCAGTTGAGATTGCTTACGCTCTTTGTGACTTATTGGATCAATATAATGTTGAATTGGAAGTTCATGCTGATATTAACACGGATCCAAACTTTAAATCTAATGTCGCTTTAAAAGAAGCTATGGGGTATATATTATCCATGGGCTTTGTTTTTAAAGCCAAACCCGATGCTTTCGCCAGTTCCAGCTGCGCTGATAAAGTAATCTAGTTATTCTAAATGGACATTTTACCCGATTAAATATGGGATTTCATCTATTTCTTGTCGTCTATTAGTCCATTTTTAGTTTTATTTGCAAAAAATTTTAAAAATATGAAATTCATTTTTGGATTAATTTTCTCATTGTTCATGGTTTCAATGGCTTTTGGACAATTGAACAACATCGATTTTGTCGAATACGACCTAGATAATGGCTTACATGTAATATTACATCAAGACGCTTCTACACCAATAGTTGCAGTTTCTGTTATGTATCATGTTGGGTCTAAAAACGAACAACCAGATAGAACTGGTTTTGCACACTTTTTCGAACACTTATTATTTGAAGGTTCTGAAAACATTGGTAGAGGGGAATATGATACTTATGTTGAAGAAGCTGGAGGTACATTAAACGCCAACACTTCAAACGACAGAACATTTTATTTTGAGATTTTACCATCTAATCAATTGGAATTAGGACTTTGGTTAGAGTCTGAAAGAATGTTACATGCAAAAGTCGAGGATAAAGGAATTGAAACTCAAAGAGAGGTCGTAAAAGAAGAAAGACGTCAGAGAGTTGATAATCAACCTTATGGAACAATATTGCAAGAGACAATGGTTCGATTATTTAAGAAACATCCATACAATTGGCCCGTAATCGGATCAATGGAGCATCTGAATGCCGCGGTTGAAGAAGATTATAAAAACTTTTACAAGGAATTTTATGTGCCTAACAATGCTGTATTAAGTATTGCAGGCGATATAGATATCGATCAAGCAAAAATTTGGATTGACAAATACTTCAGTGCTATTCCAAGAGGAACTGGAGAAATCTACAGACCAAATATTGTTGAACCAGAAATGACTGGTGAAATTAGAGATACTGTTTTTGATAACATTCAATTGCCAGCTATTATTCAAGCTTACAGAATTCCAGCAGAAGGCTCCGATGAGTTTTATGCTTGTGAAATGTTATCAACTTTACTATCTAGAGGGGGGTCTTCTAGATTTAATAAATCAATAGTTGAAGAACAACAAAAAGCGCTTCAAGTTGGATCTTTTCCACTTGGATTGGAAGATTACTCTGTTAACCTCGCTTTTGCATTTTGTAACATGGGTGTAGATCCTTCTGAGGTTGAAGCCGCTATGGATGCTGAAGTAAGAAAAGTTCAGGAAACATTGATTTCTGATGATGAATTCCAGAAGTTGAGAAATCAAATGGAAAATGATTTTGTAAGCTCTAACTCAAGAGTAGCGGGAATTGCTGAAAGTCTGGCAAACTATCATATGTACTTTGGAGATGCAAATTTGATCAATACTGAATTGGATAAATACTTAGCCGTAACTAAAGAAGATATCATGAATGCAGCTAAAAAGTATTTAAGACCAGATAGAAGAGTAGTCCTTTATTATTTACCAAAAGAAAATGCACAACCTTAATTAATAATCTGCTTCATTCAGAATTAATTAATCGGTTCAAAAATTATAAATATGAAAATCAGAAATATATTAATATTCGCAAGTCTTTTTGCATTGATTCAGTGTTCACCAAAAACAACTGAGCCAATGATGAAAGATGCTACGAAAGAGATGAGTAATGTCGATCATTCGTGGAGATCTCTAACACCTTCTGCAGGCCCAGCTAGAAAAATCAACATGGGTGACTTCAATGTAGAAGAAATGGAAAATGGATTAACATTAATCGTTGTTGAAAACCATAAGTTACCACGTGTTTCTTACTCATTATCTCTTAAAAATGACCAAATCAATGAAGACGACCAAGCGGGTATCGTTTCGTTTGCTGGCGATTTGATGGGAAGGGGAACAACCACTAAATCAAAAGCGGAATTAGATGCTGCTATAGATTTCTTAGGTGCTAACTTCAGTACGTTTGGTTCAGGAATGTTTGGTAGTTCATTAACAAAACATCAAGACAAATTATTAGAAATTATGTCGGATGTTTTAATGAATCCATCATTTCCAAAAGAAGAGTTTGATAAAATACTTAAACAAAGTCTTTCAGGTATTGAATCATCTAAAACAGATCCAAACGCAATGGCTAGAAATGTTGCTTCTGTTGTTAACTTTGGAACGGATCATCCATACGGGGAGATTGAAACTTCTGAGACTTATAACAATATCAAGCTAGCAGATTGTAAAAGATATATCAAAAATTTCTTCAAGCCTAATAATGCTTACTTAACGATAGTAGGTGATATTACATTTGAAGAGGCAAAGATAAAAGCTGCTAAGTATTTTGGTGATTGGAAATCAGGAATGTTGCCAAAAATTACTCATGAAACACCCGAAGGGCCAGAATCTAATAGAGTTTGCCTTGCGAATAAAGATGGCGCGGTTCAATCTGTTATTAGAATAACGTACCCTGTTGAAAATAAACCCGGTAACCCAGATATTGAGAAAGTTTCTGTGATGAACAACATTCTTGGAGGTGGTATTTTTTCAGGAAGATTAATGCAAAATTTGAGAGAAGACAAGGCTTACACTTATGGTGCAAGATCAAATATCGGAAGCGATAACTTGATTTCAAGTTTCAATGCTTTTGCATCTGTAAGAACAGAAGTTACAGACAGTTCAATCGTTCAATTTTTGTATGAAATGAACAGAATGGTTAACGAACCTGTGGATGCAGGAGATTTACAATTGGTGAAAAATTCAATGACAGGAAGTTTTGCCAGATCATTGGAATCACCTCAGACATTGGCAAGGTTTGCAAGAAATATTCATAAATATAACTTGCCAACAAATTACTATGAGACATATTTAGAAAGACTCGATGCAGTATCAATCGCAGACGTTCAAAATGCAGCAAAAAAATTCATAAGACCAAATCAAGCTAATATTGTTGTTGTGGGAAGCAAAGATGATATTGCAGAAAAATTAGTGCAATTTGACGCTGATGGCGAATTGGAATTCTTTGATAATTTTGGTAATAAGCTTGAAATGAAAGAAACAGCATTACCATCAGATATTAATGGTGAGGTTGTTATAAATGACTACATCAATAAATTAGGTGGAAAGGCTAAAATTGAAGGATTAGAGTCACTAGAATTACATTTCTCTATGAGTATGATGGGGCAATCAATGGGTATTGATCAGTATTACCAAAAGCCAAACAGTTTCTACATGAAAGTAGGTAATGAACAAATGGTGATGCAAGAAATGAAGTTTGATGGAACAAAAGCTGCAATGAGTGGTATGGGTGGCTCTCAAACAGCATCTGAAGGTCCAATTTATGATCAGGCTAAAGCTCAATCAAAAATGTTTGATCAACTTGATTATCTTTCAGATGGTTATACATTGGAAGTTAAAGGAATTGAGGATGTAAATGGTGAATCTTGTTACAAGGTTTCTGTTCAAACACCTGGAGGTGATAAAATAACTGAATTCTATAGTGTGAAAACAAGCTTGTTAATGAAGACTGTTTCTAATCAAGAAGGACCAAATGGTCAAGCTGTCACTATTTCAAATGAATTGTCAGATTACAAAGAAATTGATGGTATACCTTTCCCACATAAAATTAAGACTATGGGAGCTATGCCAATGCCTATTGAAATGACAATGACAGATGCTAAGGTTAATCCAACTTTAGATGCTGAATTATTTTCAATAAAATAAAGTATTAAAAATTTAATTTTAAGGCTCATTCTAACCAGAATGAGCCTTTTTTTATCAATATAGTTACTTTATGAAGAAATATGAATATGAAGTTGTATCAATAAAATACAGCATCTGGACTGGTAGGGCTAAAGAAGATTATCTTCAAGTAATTAACGAATATGGTCAGAATGGATGGCGTTTTGTTGGATTTGCACCCATTAATATGAAGCCAAAGGGAACAAAAGGTATAGAATTGGTCTTTGAAAAAGAGTTGTAAATAGGCACCTTTAGCCTAGAATTGTTCATTTTTTAAAATTTTGGGGAAAACTTTTTCTTAATTATTACAACTTTTTGAAAAATATTTCACATAAAAGCAACTTTCTCAGATATATTAGTGTTAGCTTTGATGTAGGTTAACTAGATATTCGCAATTTCTGCTCTTCTTTTTAGCTATTTTTTATTATTTAAATTTTTATTTTATGAACATTTTTGTTGCAAAGTTAAACTTTGACACACACGATTCTGATCTTCAGTCGGCTTTTGAACAGTACGGCCAAGTAGATTCAGTTAAAATTATTATGGACAAATTCACTGGTAGATCAAAAGGTTACGGCTTTGTTGAAATGCCAAACGATGAAGAAGGAGAGAACGCTATAGGTGCATTGAACGACAGCGAATTAGACGGTAGAACTATCGTTGTAAAGAAAGCAGAACCTCGTGAGAGAAGAGACAACAATCGCGGCGGCGGTGGTGGTGGTTACCGCGGAGGCGGTGGCGGCGGCGGCTACAGAGGCGGCGGCGACAGAAGATACTAGAATTTATTCAAAATATTTTTTGTAAGATTAAAAGGCTCTTGGTTTAATCCAAGAGCTTTTTTTGTGATTTAACTTTATTATACAATGAATAATAACGATATAATTAGAAGAATCAGATATATATTTGACTTATCTGATGACACAATGATTAAAATTTTTGAATCAGCAGAATACCAAACAACGAGATCTGAAGTTTCCGACTGGCTTAAAAAGGATGATGATCCAGATCAAATAAAACTACATGATATCAAATTAGCTACCTTCCTGAATGGATTCATAAATCATAAAAGAGGAAAAAGAGAAGGAGAGCAACCAAAGCCCGAAAAACGATTAACTAATAACTTGATTCTTCGTAAACTTAAAATAGCACTCGCCTATAAAGATATTGATATGCTTAAAGCATTTGAAGCTGCTGAATTTGAAATCAGCAAGCATGAAATAAGTGCATTTTTTAGAAAGCCGACACAAAGACAGTATCGAGAATGTAAGGATCAATTTCTTCGAAACTTCTTATTTGGCTTGCAAAAGATTTATAGAGAGGACTAAACTATTGATTTTCCTTTTGCTTAGACTCTATCATTTTGAGAATCTCTTCGTCACTCTTTCCTAAGTTTTCGATTAAAAACTGTACATCATCCGCTAAATCATGTTTCGGGTATTTTTTCAAAAACTCATTGTAGATTTCTCTTGCTTTCTCATCGTCACCAAGATTGTTTTCAATAATAAATCCTTTCAGGAATAGCGCAGTTCCTGCCTTCTCAAAATCTGGATACTCCTCAATAATCCAATCATAGAGTGTAAGTGACTTAGGGAATGTACGTAAGCTTTTAGCCACTTCTGCAGCCTTAAATAAATAATCTGGTGCATTCGCATCTTTAGGATGAGATAAAGCAAATGCTTCACATGCATCTACATAAGCCAATGAAGCGAATCTGTTAATACCTGTGTTATCTGGATTTTCAAATATTTTCTTACCTAATGATACAACGTATTCATTTACATCTTGAATATCTTCTGTAAGCAGTGCCTTTGCTTGATCTGCTTTTTCAAAATTAGGAAAATTCTTAAGCAAGCCTTTAACCAATGTATTTGAGACAGTCGTCTTTTTCATTTTTGCCATGATAGATGACAAGTTAAAAAGTCTGCTTGCTGTGTTTTTATTTCCAAAATCTTCTTTGATTAAAGACATTAAAAATCCAGCTTGCCGACTTGTAATATTTTGAGTTGAAGAAACATCAAGGCCATATTCCAGGTAAGCTTTCAATTCAGAATCACTTAGTTTGTTTTGCCCGATAATATTTGTCATCTCTTTCAACAATTTGTTGGCTGTAGCCACATTTGGAGATTTTGTGTATTCTGTATTGATATTGATCAATTGAGGCTGTCCTTTAAATAGGGAAGCATTATCAGATGTCCCATCATTTTTACACGAGCTTAATACGAAACATAAAACAACTAAAATAATTGCAGTAGGCGCTTTTATAAATTTTAACATCTTAATTTTTTATGAATGAAGACAATTTGATTTCGGTAATATAACCCCAAATGTAAATTTTTCATTATAAAAATAGACATTGGAAGCAGTAAATTTATTATCATATCTGACTTACAATTCATTTTAAGGCTTGCTTGGAACAATTGAATAGATTTTTTGTTGGATATTGATGCCTTATTTTTAAGGTTTAAATACAATTTTTATTGAATGGATATATTTTGGTTTAGAAGAGATTTAAGATTACATGATAATGCAGGGTTATATCATGCTTTAAAGAAAGGTAAAGATGTACAGTGCATTTTTATATTTGATACCAATATATTGGACAAACTAGAAAATAAAGCTGACCCAAGAGTTACGTTCATTCATCAAGCCATACAAGAACTCAAAACTGAATTGAATGATTTGGGAAGTGATTTGAGCGTTTATTATGGTGATCCTTTGACTATTTGGAAAGACATTTTGGCCAAAAACAAAATTGTCTCAATTTATACAAATCGTGATTATGAAAGATATGCTAACAAAAGAGATGAAAGCATTGCAGGTTTAGCTCGAAGTAGCAATGTTTATTTCAATACATTTAAAGATCATGTTATTTTCGAAGGTGGTGAGATTCTAAAGGATGATGGCGATCCTTACGTTGTTTTTACACCGTATAAAAGAAAATGGTTGGCTAAACTGGACTCGAAGAAAAAGAATAAATTGTCCTATTATTTCCAATCTTATCCTACTAAGAAATATGTCGAAAATCTAAATAATGTAAAGGAATCCACTAGGATGATACCGTTAGGGGAGATGGGTTTTCAGGAATCCAATATCCCAATACCTGAGAAAGAAGTAAAACAAAAGCTCATTAAAAACTATGGCGACGATAGGAATTATCCATCAAAAGAGGCTACTTCTAAATTGGGTGTTCATTTTCGTTTTGGCACAATCAGCATCAGGGAAAAAGCATTGAAGGCTTCAAAGTTGTCAGATGTCTTCTTGTCTGAATTAATTTGGCGAGATTTTTATGCGCAGATATTGCATCATTTTCCTCACGTAGAAAAAGGACCGTTTAGGAAAAAGTACGAGGCTTTAGAATGGCGAAATAATGAACAAGAATTTGAAGCCTGGTGCAAAGGGCAGACTGGTTATCCCATTGTTGATGCTGGAATGAGAGAATTGAACACAACAGGTTTTATGCACAACAGAGTCAGAATGGTCACTGCCAGTTTTTTAACCAAACACTTACTGATAGATTGGCGCTGGGGTGAAGCTTACTTCGCAGAAAAGCTTTTAGATTTTGACTTAGCCAGTAACAATGGTGGCTGGCAATGGGCTGCAGGTTGTGGAACAGATGCCGCACCTTACTTCAGAATATTTAATCCAGAATCACAACAAAAAAAGTTTGATAAGGAACACAAGTATATTAAGCAATGGGTGCCAGAGTGGGGGACAGAGCAATATGCATCACCTATTGTTGATCATAAAGAAGCCAGAGAAAGGTGTTTGAGAGTGTATAAAGAAGCTTTGCAGAATGTGTAGGTTAATTAGGAAGTTCGTCTATTTTATCTAAGAGCCATTGCTTGTTAATACATTGTTTTTCAGCTATAATTTTTTCTTTTAACGATTGGACTTTTTTAGTATTAGGGTTAGTTATCTTAGTTATCATTCTTAAAAATTTCACGAAATTTAGGTGTAACTTCCTATAGTTATCGTGTATAGATTTTTCACGTCTTAGAAAAGTTGAGTAACTTTCAATAGTTGAATCGAGAACAAATATTTCATCAAGTTCATAGTAAGCCGCCAATAATAAAGATTTAGAATTTAAATTGTACCAAATGTCATCAAAGGATACTTTATTTAAGTGAGATACCGTTTCGTTAAAATTTTTCTTGTAAAAATTCACTCTAGCAAGATTGAAGTTAAGAGCGTTGTCTTGTCTAGTAGATTCCAATAAATGAATGTTTTTATTAATATATTGTTCAACACGTTGATATTCCCCAATTCTTAATCCTGCAATGACATAATTTCTAAATGAAGTTGGACTTAAGATGCCTTTTTGAAGAATTAATTCTTCATTAATACCCCAGTCTTGAATACCTAAATATTCAACGTAAAAGTCTAAGTTTCCTCTATTTACGTGTTGAACACAATAAGAAAATAAGGCATCAAAAATTTCGACTTGTTCTGATTTAGGAAATCCATAAATTTCTTTTTTTGCTTTTTCTTTCAGATTAAAATAGACCTCTTCACTATTTTCGATTGTTAGCATTTTATAAATTAGCCAATAAATTTCAATTGCTGGATATTTGTTTAATTCAATACCTTTAATTAATTGAGGAATAAATTTAATATCGACCTCAATTTCTGTTTTAAATTGCTTGTTCCATGTTATGGTATCAATAGCTCTTCTTAGCTTTTCTATAATGTAAAATGCATCGATGTGAATATTCAATAAATTGAATGATTCTTTGTCAAGGTATTTTTTTACATCTTCCTTCTTTTGATATCTTGATTTTAAGTTTTGAATGGCTTTTTCATAACTATACTTTTGAAGAAAATAATCTGATGAAACATCGATGCTTCTTTTAAAAATAGTTGATGTTTTACTTATGTGCTTGTCTATTAAAATCTCGAGGTTGTTTTCTTTTAAAGTTGTTAGCAATAGATTGCTTTTTAATAAAGGGTCAGCCTCTAATTTCTCAACAATAAGAAAATTTTCAAACCTCTCAAGAAGATCATTGCATATTTTTCTGAATTTCAAATCAATATATTTATCAACAAATCCAATAATTTTCCATAGTTCAGCCTTCGACTTAACAGCATTTTTCTTTTTTATATCGTTAATTAATTGGTCACTGAGTTTTATGAGTTTTTCGTTTTTGTTGAAGTATGGAGAATACATAAACTTATGAAACCGATTCAAAATTGGAATTTTGAGTGAAATGAGAAGTTTGTATATGCGTGTATTTTCCAAAAAAGTGGCTATATTATTATGAATTTGCAATATATATAATGCTCTAATTTACAACATTGTATATAAATGTAAAAAATTAATATGAATAAGATATTATTTAATTTTAACATACTATAACTAATTGATTATTAGATAGTTGCGAATCTGTAAATTTTAAAAAATAAAATGTCTTGAAAAATCATTGATTATTGATGTTTTTGAAATATATTTGCATATAACCAAAACTTAAAGGCTTTACGTGAAACATTTTGTAGCCTTATTATTGATGTTTACCTGTGGTGTTTTGAGTGCTCAACTCAACCCTAAGGATATATATGTCAATGCCAAAGTTGGTGAATCCATTAATGTAACGATTAATACGGTTCAAGCACCTAGTGTCGTAGTTGAACCATCTGCACATGATTCACTTAGTTTTGATCCTATTCCTGGAGCTTCTCAATCAATATTTACTTTTACGCCTATTCCAGGGTTTATAGGAGATGAAGATATAACTATCGAGTATTTTATTCCTGGATCCTTTCCCGGTTTTAATATTCCTTCATATACCACCATTCATTATCGAATAAAAGAATCAAAAATTGATTTAGGAGGAGATACAGAACTGGTTTCTCCCGGAGTTGCTACGCTCATAGATGTTCTTTCAAATGATACAAGTACTGATGGTGCTTTATCTTTGGTAAAATTAGGATTGGTATCTGGTGGTAGTGCTTCTATAGTTAATGATCAAATTGAATTTACCTTAGGTGCTTCAGCTGATGACGGATATGTTAGGTATTTTGCTTCTGA
>JABDKX010000111.1 GCA_013001975.1 Saprospiraceae bacterium
TAAACATTGTTAAATAAATCTTACTTAAGTAACGTAATATTTCCTGTTAAAACATGACTATCTCCTTTCATGTCTTCTAATAAAATATAATAAACATAAACACCTTGTTCGGCATAATCACCATTAACAGTGCCATCCCATCCTGATTCTATATTATTTGTCAAAATTGATGTGTCATCAAATACCAATTGACCCCATCTGGAGTATATTTTAAATTCTGAAAGAATGATATCTTCTGAATGAAAAATATTAAAATATTGATTTGTATTGTGCAATGGAGATAACGAGTTAGGAACAAAGAATTTGACTGGATGGATGACGTTAATTGATATCTCATCTTGAGACTCACATCCATTTTCAAATATTACAACTACACTAATTGACGCATCATCAAATATTTGAATGTCTTGATTTGAACAATCCTGACATAATTCAAAATGACCATCTCCAAACCATGAATATTCTACAATATTTAAACTGCTTGTTGGTTCCAAAAAAATAAATTCACCTTCGTTAATTGTTAAGTCAATACCAAGATCAATTATCAAATCAGGATTATTTGGGATCATAAAATATTCAGTCTTATTACATCCGTTTTCATCAGTTATTACAACTGAATAATTACCTGGTAATGTAGGTTCATTTATGATTACGTGATTCGGTTCTTGATAGATGGATACATTTATATTTCCAAAACCGCCTTCGGCATAAGTGTCAAAATTAAATTGACTAAAATCACAAGGATCGAAGAAGTCAAGATCAACTATCAGACTTAAAGAATCCGGTTCAACTAATTCTATGTCTCCTTCAAACATACATCCATTAACATCTTGAAAGGAATAATTAAATGTTCCAGAAAATAATTCTTCTCTTATATTACTGATCACGCCATCATTCCAAATGACTTCAGAATATGGAGCTGTTCCTCCACTTGGGATGATGTTAATACTTCCACTGTTATCGCCGAAACATTGGATATTAAAAAGATTGTAGTTTGACAATACTTCATCAGCTTGCAAAATAGCAGGTTCTTGAATATCAAAATTAAGATTTGTAGAATTACCCAACCTATCGGTTATTTGAATATTATAAGTTGTACTTGAAAGCCCTGAAAGAATCAAATTATCATCTCCTTCATTGAGTGTTAAAAATTCACTAGAACCTAAATCTTGATACCATTCAACATTTAGAGGAAATGCACCATTTTCTATGTTTATTTCAATAATACCTTTGGCATCTCCAAAACATTGATTATCGGTGATTTCAACGGAATAATAAAGATTACAATCTTCAAAAAAAGCATCGAGGTAGACGATACTGTCACATCCAGAACTACTTGGCAAGTGTTCTGAATACTGACCGGCTTCAGTAATTTCTTCACCAAAAAAATCAAAGGTTTCACCTATGCATAAATATGTTTCCATATTTGAAGACACAATTTCTTCAAATGACAAATTTAAAAGTATGGTACTGTCACATCCCATAGAACTGGCATCTGTACCGCTGTACAATCCTGATTGAATCAATTCTAATCCGTAAAAGAAAACCGTATCTCCAATACATTGAACTAAGTCAATCTGAGTTATAGGGTTTGCATGGAAAGTGATGTCTAGATAGACGGTACTATCACAATTTAAATGATTGGTAAGGACATTAGAATACAAGCCAGAGGAATCAATATTTGTATTATAAAAAGTGTAAATATCGCCTTCACATCGTTCCTCAGAAATTATTGATTCAGTGTGGTTATTGACTGCAATAGACAACATAATAATACTGTCACAATTGTTTTGACTGAGTAATGGAACTTCGTAATTTCCATTTGAAGCATAAAAAATGCCTTCATAAAATATTGAGTCGTTTTCACAAATGCTAAAATGTTCATTGTTTGAAAAAGTCTCTAAAACAGTTAAATTCAAAATAGTTGTCGAGTCACAACCATCAAAACTCTGACTCTCTAAAACGTATGTATCTTCTTCAGTGTATTCTATACCACCAAGGGTTATCATCTCGCCGGTGCATACTGCAAAATTGTATTCTTCAACAATATCCGATGTAACTTCAAGTTCTAATATTATAGTACTGTCGCATTGTTCGGAATTTAGAATATGAAATTCATAAAGATTACTGTCGAAGACTGTTTGGGAAGCTATAGAAAAACTATCTCCTTCACAAATGGAAATCGATAAATAATAATCTGAATTCTCTCTAATGCTTAGTTGGAGCACTTCAAGGCTGTCGCATTCTCCAGGGGAAGAAATTATATTTTCGTATCTACCTTCTGTTGTTAATGTCGTATCTCCAAAAATTAAAACTTCGCCACTACAGATGCTCTCAACGCGATCTATGATTATTGTATCTGAATTGGTTAAATTCAACTGAAATATTGAATCACACCCAAATGGTGATTTAAGATTGAAAATATAAGAACCACTTTCTGTTAAGGTGGTATCTCTAAATAGGATGCTGTCTTGATTACAGATTGTTTGTTCAATAATGGTATCAAAATTTGATGATATTATTAAATTGATAATTGTGAGACTATCGCAATTATTAGAGCTCTGATTTATTGCGCAATATTCACCTCCAACCTCCAATGTATCATTTCCAAAAACATAAAATTCATTTTCACAAATTGATATTTCATATTGAGCTGTATCAATATCTAAAACATTCAATTCAAATTCAGTATAATATAAGCAGCCATTTTCATCAAAAGCATCAACGAAATGAATGCCGGGATCTTCAAAAGTTTCATCCTCTACGCTTAAGTCGTTGTCATCGTAATAATCAATATCATCAACTTCTAATTCTTCACCTTGACAGATGAAGAACGCGCCTAAATCAATTTCATTTTCTGGATTGTAAAGGGTAAGCTCTAAATTGATAATGCTGTCACATCCATAAAATGATTCATATTCAAATTCTTCATACTCTTCATCGCAAAACATTTCTCCTTCAAACAGAATACAATCGCCTTGACATATTTGCTCATAATATGTTGTATCATAACTTGAGCCAACTGAGATTTCTGTGCAAGATTGAAGACCAGTTGTACAGTAGTTAAGAGGCGTAGCACATATTGTATATGTTCCTTGCTCTGTCTGATCAAATATAAAATCTTCTGATTCCCCTTCATCCTCTCCATCAAGCTCCCATTCATATGATGTTGCACCTGCTATTGGGTCAGGAATAAATGTAAATGATTCGCCGTCACAAATTGCATCTGGACCTTCAAGGACTGGCGGATCTATTAAATCAGGTGCTCCAGTTTCACCACTTACTACATTTAAAGTAAAATCACAATTAGCAGGTGGGCCAGAAGTCATATCAAAAACTAAAAAATAATATTGACCAATCACCAAATCTTGATTAGCTGTAATTGTTCCCGTTTCACCTGAAGAAAGGGCAGTACCTGTGGAACCACCATAACAATTACTTATTAAAGTAGAACCGTTACAATCTATAGCTTCAAAAAGACCTACTTCTAAGTTACCAGAAGCGCAACCACCAACAACCACATCGACGGAAAAATCTTCGCTTGAAGCAATAAACCCTAGCCAAGTCATCTGATGTTGATTAATTGTACAAAATGATGGGGGACCAGATCCCATCTCATCAGATCCATTATTTCCTTCGAAGCCGTCAATATCAGTACATATGATGCAATCCAAATCGCATTCGGTGCATAATTGAGCATTGCTTACTTTTATATGCACAAAAAAGAAGATAAAAATCAGGTGATATTTTAAAATTATTCTCAAGGGTTGATTTAAAGAGTATGTTAATCTAGATAAAAATATACATTCTAAGGAGTAATTAAGCTATATATTTAATTGTTAGTTTAAAGGAAGATTCATATCACATAGTATTAATACCGATTGATATCTAAAAGAACAACATTAATTTTTGTACAAGAAATTCGAAACAGTTTCTTGTATATTTTGTTTTTTAATTATGGATAAAGTTAAAATTTTAATTGCTGGAGGAACGGGCCTTATTGGCGGAAGATTGGTTGAGTTACTCAATAAATCGAAATATCATATTTGTATTTTATCGCGCAGAGATTTGACATCTACCGATAATGTGACTTATTATAAATGGAACCCAGATCAATTAGAAATGGATGAAGATGCATTGAAAGGTACATCAGTTATCGTCAATCTGGCTGGAGCAGGAATTGCTGATAAAAAATGGTCTGCTGAACGAAAAAAATTGATTTTATCCAGTAGAGTAAATTCTTGTAAGACGATTAATAAATATGTCGCTATGTTAGCGCAAACGCCTAAACTTTATTTTGGTGCTTCAGCTGTTGGAATTTATGGACATCGAGGAAATGAAATATTAGAAACCACAAGTGCAATCGGATCTGGATTTTTAGCAGATGTCACAGAAGCATGGGAGAAAGAACATGCGTCATTAGCAAATCTAGTTGAAAGAAATATTATTCTAAGAATAGGCATTGTCCTCTCAAAAAAGGGTGGCGCACTAAAAGAGATATTAAAAACAGCACCACTTGGTGTCTATGGGTATTTCGGAAATGGGAAAGCGTATTATCCGTGGATACACATTGATGACATCTGTAAAATAATTATTGACAGCTTTAATGACACAAACTTATCAGGCGTCTATAACGGTACTGCGCCTAACCCAGTAACGATAAAAGAATTAGTTACTGCGGCGAAAAATGCAAATAGCGGTATGGGTGTTTTAATGCCAGTACCTAAATTTGGATTGAAAATAGCTATGGGTGAAATGGCAGACATGTTATTTAACAGCACACGAGCCATTCCTTCTCGATTACAAAAAGCAGGTTTCAAGTTTTTATTTGAAGATATAGACTTAGCGATGAAATCTTTACTTGGAAAGACTTAGTCTTCAAACACTTCAATATTTTTCTTAGCTACAATAAGGTCGGTAAACTTGCCTTTAAAACGAGTAGCTTTTACCAAATGATTATCAATCCAATGGTAATTGCCACCTCTTGGTTTACCCATTAATAATCCTTGGTATTTAAAACCATGTTTGTTGAGCCAAGCTTCGGTTATTTCGCGATGCTCTTCAGTTCGAGATGTGAAGAATGTGATTATATGACCCTCATCGTACCATTTGTTGAGTGTTTCTAAAGCATCAGGATACAGCTGAGCTGTTACCATTCGATGAGGTTCTTCATTTGGAATATCATCGCAAACGGTTCCATCAATATCAATCAAATAGTTCTTTACTTCCGTCGGAAGCATAGGACTTAATAGATTGCCTTCGCTGTCTTTTAATTCGTTCAAATTATCTTTCATTACACTCCTTTTTTAATCAAAGTTTATATAATCTGTAGGGTTAATGGCTATACCGTCTTTCCAAAGTTCAATATGAACATGTGGACCTGAAGTTAATTCTCCAGTATTACCTATAATGGCAATAGCTTCCCCTTTTTTAACATAGTCACCAGTTTTCTTAAGCAATACAGAATTATGCTTAAATATCGAAATTATGTTATTACTATGTTGTACACTAATTGTATTTCCTGTTTTATCAGACCAATCTGAATTTATAACCACACCATCTAACATATTTAGAATAGGTGTATTTTCAGGTGCGACGATATCTACGCCATAATGGCTTCTACCTACATCAAATCCAGAACTGACCTCTCCTTTAAGTGGACTGCAAAAATAGTAATGTTCTAATGATAAATGATTAGAAATTGTATAATTATTTAGCGATTTATTAGACAGATTGCCAAGTTTTGCCTTAGTTGAGTCGATATTATTCAAATCAACTCCACTTGGATTTAGAAATTTTTTAAAGCCATCGGTATAAACCTTCTGAGCGTTAAGGTCTTTTTCAAGCGTTTCGATTTTTTCAGTTAATTCTACGTATACCTTATTATTATTGATATCTGCATATCCCGGAACAATATGCCTCATTGGTGTAAATGAAATCAATGAAAAAGTAAGACCAGAAATCAACAAAACAGCAGTAATTAGGGATGCTATCAAGCCAAAAAGCGTAAATTTTGTGCTTTTTACTTCCTTTAAAGTATCGTCCTCAATGACGACTAATCTGTATTTTTCCTTTAATTTTTGCCGCTTCTTTCCTGACTTATCTTGTGATTGTGCCATTCTTAATTTTATTTATAGCATTTAGGCATTCTTTTTGACAAAATGTTTATATAGTTTTGCCCTTATTTTATAATATTTTAAAGGTATTTCGGGTTATTATTTAGATTATCAATGATTAAACTGATATCACATTAAATAAATATGTTGTTGATTGCCATTTATTCAAACATTCAATCTCATTTACAACATAATGCAAAGCTAGTTTAAATTATTTTTAAAAAATTATTCTGGATAACTATCCGGCCACATAACATAAATATTCCATTGAAAAAGGTACATAATCTATTATATATTTTAGTTGCAGTAGTTTTATTTTCTGCTTGCTCTACGACGCGTTCTAAAAAGGAAGTCAAAGGGTTTAAGAAGTTCTACCATAACACCACTGCAAAATTTAATGGCTACTTCAATGCTGAAGAGTTGATGAAGGAAAGTATGGCCAGCCTTCAAGAAATGAATGTTGACAATTACAACAATATCCTAAGTGTCTATGACTACGTCGACATTGATAATCCTCAGACAGTCAAAGAAGATATGGATAAGGCTATTGAAAAGTTATCTACAGTAGCTACAATCCATGATGTCAGTAATTATGTTGACGATTGTTATATGTTAATTGGTAAAGCGCAATACCTTAAACAAGATTATATCGCAGCAGAAGAAACGTTTTTGTATTTCGAAGAAGTTTTTGATCCGCGAAACCCATATGGGAAAGCTTATGACAGTCGTTCTAAGAAAAAGTCAAAAGGAAGAAAATCTAAGAAGGAAATAAAAGATGAACGAAAGGAGAAAGAGGCGGAAAGAAAAATAAAACAAGAAGAAAAAGAAAAAGAGAGAAAAGCAAAAGAAGACCTTAGAAAGGAAAAGGAAAAAGAAAGAAAAGAAGAAGCCAAACAAAGAAAAAAGGATTCTAAAAAACGTAAAAAAGGAAAGTCTAGAAAAAAGAGAAGTGATCGCGATAAAGATAAATCGGCAACAACTGCAAAAAAGACAGAAAAGAAAGTTGAAACAAAACCAGTTGAGCTGACACCAGAACAAAAAGCACTGCAAGCGAAAAAGGAAGCGGAAGCAAAACTTTCTGAAGAAGAAGCTAAGCGAAGAAAAAAATTAGAAGAAGAAAAGAAAAAGAAAAGAGACAAAGAAGAAGAGAAATATAAAAACCAAGGTGAAGGTGCCATCTTTAAAAATAAAACAGCCTACACAGAAGGCTTGTATTGGTTGGCAAGAACATATATAGAAACGAGATCTTATACAGCAGCAGATTTTGCATTTAAAAGATTGGAAAACACACCTGGACTGAGCAAAGAAATAGAAAATAGAATTCCCGCCGCCAAAGCCCATCTTTATCTGAGAACGAAAGAACTTGATCGTGCTTTATTGGAATTAGAAAGTGCTATTGAATTAGAAGGCAATAGAAATAAAAGAGCTCGATACGCATTTATAAGAGCACAAATATATGAGGAGAAAGATGATGCTGATCAAGCGTATGAAGAATACAGAAGAGCAAGAAAGTTTAGTACCAGTTACGAATTAGATTTTAATGCTAACCTTAATGAATTGAAGTTGTCGTACAGGAAAGGAAAAACATCTCAGAAAAAGGCCTTAGCAAAACTTCAAAACTATTTAGATGATCATAAAAATCAAGACTATAATGATCAAATCTATTTTACAAGAGCTCAAGTAAAATTAGATGGTGGCGATTTAATAGGAGCTAAAGATGATTTTGAACAAGCCATCTCCAGTTCAGGCGGAAATAAAAATGTAAAACTGGAAGCATATTATAAACTTGCTGATTTACTTTTTGATGGCGGATATTATTCTGAAGCAAAAGACAATTATGATAATGCACTCAAATTGATGAATAAGAGTGACGCCAGATACAAGCAACTAGAAAGACTGTCTAACAGTCTGACCGATATTGCATTGCATATCAACACGGTTGTATTGCAAGACAGTTTATTGAGACTCAGTAAGCTGACAGAAATGGAATTGCGAGAAATGGCTGTTGAGATGATTGAAGAAAGAAGAGCGAATCAACCCGATGAACCAAAAACAAATAATCCAAATCAAAGAAAAAGTAACATTATCACTTCCAATAGGCAGTTAGGCGCAGGAAGAAGTAGTTTCTTCGCCTATAACCCAGTAGCTTTAAACCAAGGAAAAGTTGAATTTAAAAGAATATATGGTGATAGAATTTTAGAAGATAATTGGCGACGCTCATTGAGGCCAGATGCAATTTTAAGTCCTTTAGATATTGTTACCGAAGAAGAGGAAGACGTTGTTGAAGAAGTCAGTGAAACTGAAATCAGAGAATTATTGCGCGATGTTCCAAGAAATGAATCTCAATTAGCTGCGTCTAATTTAAGAATTCAAAAAGCACTTTTTCAATTGGGTGTTCTATTTAGAGAAAGATTGCGTAACTACAAAAAGGCAATCGAAGTGTTGGATCGATTAGTCGTTGAATATCCTCAATATGAAAGAAGAGATGAAGCACTGTTTTACTTGTATCTTTCTTACTTAGATGTTGAAAAAGGCAAAGAAGCATTGGCTGCTAAAAATCAATTGGTAAAAGATTATCCAGATTCTAAGTTCACCAAATTGGCAACGGATCCAAGTTATGCCGAGTCGTTAAAAAATAATGAGGACAGCATAGAAAAATACTATGAAACTACGTTTGCATTATTCGAAAAAGGAGAGTATGATGAGGTTATGACAAGGATTTCAAAGAAAGATGAAATCTATAAAAAGAATAAAACGTATGCCGCTAAATTCAGTTTGTTAAATGCGATGTCACTGGGAAGTGTAAAAGGCAAAACAGATTACATTCAAGCATTAGAACAACTTATAAGATCTCATCCTAAATCTCCAGAAGAGGCACGTGCTAAAGAAATTTTGCGCTTTTTGAAAGGAGACCAAGATGCCTTCAATGATATATTATTTGATGAAGCAACACAAACTTTTGAGTCTGAACCGGACAAGTTACATTACGTTTTTATAGTGACTTATGGATTGAATCAAAAAGCGTTTGATAAGGCAAAATTAGATGTGCTTAATTATAATAAGAAGTTTCACAGATTTGATAATTTGAAACTGAGTAATATCTATTTAAGCGAAAAGAATGAAGCCAGAATTATCCTTATCAGATCTTTTGATAATAAGGAGAAATCGATGAAATATTATGAAGGCGTAGAAAAGAATAAAAACCTATTTATTCAAGGAGATAATATTGGATATGATATTTTCCCAGCAACACAAAAGAACTATAGGGAAGTTATAAAGCAAAGATCGGTTTCTAATTATAGAGCCTTTTTTGAACAGAGTTATAAAACACAAAATTAATAAGCCATTAGTTGCTGACTAGCTTATTGACATCATAGCTTTGAAACATCTTACCTGATGCCTTAAGGTAGTCGATATAGTTTTTCAGAATATCTTCTTGAAGCGATTTTAACTTTTTATTGATAAGCAGCTTACTTTCTTCCAACTTGATTAATTTTAAAGGATCTACATCTTCTCTCTTAATGATGAGATTCAGAACTTCTTGAGCCTTATCTATTTCCTGGGATTTTATACTTTCGAATTCTTTATAGTATAAGATTTGGTTTCGAATTTTATCCTTTAATAATTTTGTGTTTTGTTCAGCTTCAATTTTTTCTAATCTGTTTTCCCATTCCAGTTCATCAATTTCCATTTTTAACTTCTGAATTTTTAATTTTCTAGAAGAAGAAGTGTTTAGTTGAAGGCCAACACCAATCTGAATTCTTTCTTCTAATAAATCTGAATGAGGACCCTGATATCGGATTTGTCCAAAATCTATAAGTTGATTTGATTCTTGGTTTTCTAATGCAATTTCTTTTTCGATGCCTTCCTTTTCAAAATCAAATTCGTATTGAGAATTTAAAACGACGACCTCGTCTAAGTTGATTAATATTTCATCAATGGAAATAATGCTTATCCAGTTAATATTTTCTTCGATATCATAAATTGCTGTCAATTCTTCTCGCATTTTTAAAGATTCGAATCGTTCTAATTTCAAGTCATTTAAATCAGAGACAGTATTCAAATAGTTGTCGAAATCAGCATCTCCATATTCAATTTTTTTAACCAATATTTTTTCTTTATCACTGAGGATTGTTTCATATTGATTTATAAAAATTAAAGTGTTGTCAATGCGATATAGCCTATAGAGATTGTCGTAGAGATCTTCAAGTTGATCTTGAAGGTATTTTGTTTCTAAATTGGATTGGTTAGCTGAATAGTGATTATACAATCCTTTTATTGCTTTCTTTATTTTAGGAGTTACTGGATTAATTCTCAGTAAATATTCTTGATTTTCAAAATCAAAGTCATCAGTTTCAGTTCTTAATTCATAAGAATCGAAAAGCGGCAATTTAAACTTTTCAGTAGCTGATGGATTGAGGTTTAAAGATTTTTTAGCAATGACAGCATTAAATATGTTTTCAAAGCTAGAATCATTTTGAGGATAAGCGCTATTTGCTATTGTTAAAATAAAAAATGATATGACCAAGAATTTATTCAAGTTGAATTATTTTGAGACGGATAAATTTGAGGATTTATCATTCTTTTCTTGTAATTCAAGAATGACTTTTTCTTTTTGAAGAAAGTTATTATCACTAGAAATTTCTATGGTGACTTCTCTGCCGTAGGTTTTGTAATCAGGAACTTTTCTTAAGCGTTCTGGAATTTCTACAATTCGAGAACCCAACCCAATAACCTTTCCATTTATAGAATAAGACGCATTTTTAATGGAATTTACATTAAAGTTATCATTCGGATTCACTTCCAATATCAAATCCTCATGAACGAAAGCTTTGATGTAACTTGGGTTTGGTTCATAAAAACTTAGGAGTGTTTTAAAAGCAGGAATATGTTCTGCTTCCTTGCATTGAATATTTCCTATCAGGCCATTAGAGGGTGCCAATACATCAAAGGTTTGAACTTGTTGAGAGACTTCAAACTCTTTGCTTGCATTTAAACGGTCAATTTCTTTATAATAAGGATTCAACCCTTTAGTCTTTTCAAGTTCCAAGGCTTTCTTTTCAGTTTCGGTTTTATTTTTTAGATATTTTTTTTCGTCCTGAAGTGCCTTTATTTTATTTCTTAGATTTATAAATCCAGAATTAGAATTTTTATTAATTGATGTTATTTCTTCAGTTAGAGATTGCTTGTATTTTAATTCATCTTGTAAGACTTTAATTTCAGCATCTAGTTTCTTATTATTTATATCAAAATTCGAATTGAGGATCTCAATTTTATTATTCATTTGAGTTGTCCACTTTTCAGCTTTTGACAATAATTCTGAAACAATAAAATCTTGGTCTTGTAACGATTCTTTAGACTTAATTCTAGAGACCTCTAATAATTTTTCACCTTCAACAACACTTTGTCCTGGTCCAACATAAATGGTATTAATTCGAACGGGATGATTATAGTTGATTTCAGTCTCTCTGGTTTCAGCAAAACCATAAAAAGATATTTGTTCATGTTTTTGTGAGACAAAAATATTCCATAAGAACAAACCCAATAGAAAAATCACAAAATAATATATATTAATCCTCTTCATGCTATAAGTTGGTTGGCTGCTTCTTAAAGTTTAATCGTAATCCGACTAAGCCGTCAATTTCTTTTAAACTTTTGGTTAATTCTGTAATAGTATATTTCGGATTTAATCTCACTAAGTATGTAAATTCCTGAAGATTATCTCTTATCAACTCTGTTTCTTTAGTGCCATCTTCATTTATAGTTTCAACTGTTTTGGGATTTAAATATTGTAATTGGTTTAATTCAAAGTTTTTGCTAAACTTTTTAAGAATGCCTTCTATTATTCCTTTTTGCTCTTCGTCTTTCGGAACACGTAATTTGATATTACCAATAAGTTCGTTTGAATTACTCAAAGGAGAAAAGCTGAGAAGAATAGCTGCCAAACAAAAAATCAAAGTTCCTGTTAATGCGATTGAAAATCCGAGTACACCGCATGCAATACCGGCTGCCAATGAGGCAAACATAAACGCAATGTTTCTTGGGTCATTCAAGACAGTTCTGAATCTGATGATTGCTAATGCACCTAACATGCCAAGACCTCTTGCCAAGCTGTCTCCAATGGCTTGCATTACCATTGCTGATACAATGGAAATTA
Source organism: Saprospiraceae bacterium (assembly GCA_013001975.1). Lineage (GTDB taxonomy): Bacteria > Bacteroidota > Bacteroidia > Chitinophagales > Saprospiraceae > RFSX01. The sequence goes on from JABDKX010000111.1 coordinate 12,274, forward strand.
AAGCAAGTCCTTGTAAGTAGTGCGCGTTTCTATAAATACTTTTCGTGGTAAACTGATAGGTGATCGTTATCAAAGACGAAAGAAAAAATGCAAATAGAACGGTTATGAGCGTTGCATAAAAACTTGGTAAATCTGGATTGTTTTCTAGTAGAGATATATCAAACATTTATGCATAAAATTTGTAGTTCCTTATATCTTGAATGAAGCGTAAAAGGTAGCTTTTATTAATATAATATTAAACGTATGTAAATCTAATATTAAATTTTAATAAAAATAAGGCCTAGGCTCTGGGAGTGTTGGTTATGACAAATTACTATCTTTCTATTTGTAGCAATGAGATTTAATTAAATCCGATCACCAGAGATCAATTCTTCAAGATTGGGACAATTAAAATAGTCTTTGTCAACTTCGATAAATGTTTCACTAATTTTCTCAGCCAACCAACTTGAAAAATATGCGCTCTTTTTACTTTCTTTAGCAAACTGCTGTATTTTAGCATAATCTTGTTCCAAACTTGCTTTATGAGGCTTGATTTTGTGGTCTAGTCTAATCAGCCTATAATATGTTTCACCAGTAGGTAGAGGATAAGCCAATGGTTCAGATAAATCGCCTACTTCCATTTCTTCAATAGCGAAATATATTTCAGACGGAAGTTCACCAGTTTCAAATAATGGTTTATTGGTATTAGGGTTCATTATTTTTCCATTGTTATGATAACTTGGGACATCTTCCAATGAGAATTTTTTAACAGCTTCAGAGAAAGTATATTTTCCTTCCATAATTTCTACACGCAAAGAATCTAATTTTTCTTTTGCAAGCATTCTATCGCTTTCATTGATGTTGGGCTTAACCAAAATGTGTTTGACATTTATTTGATTACCTCTTCTTTCTATCATCTTAATGATGTGATAGCCATGGACAGATTCAATAGGCTCTGAAATTTCATTTTCTTCTAAGCTAAAAGCAGCAGCTTCAAATTCTGGAACATAAATACCACGTTCTGCAAAACCAAGATCACCACCTTTTGAACCAGAGCCTGGATCATCTGAATATTTTTTTGCGAGTTCGCCAAATGATTCTCCTTCTTCAACAATTCTCTTTCTTATATCTACTATTTGCTTAAGAGCCTTAATTCTTTCTTCTTCACTTACTTCCGGCTTCGCAACAATTTCTGAAATTTCAACTGAGGCACTTAAATAAGGAATACTATCTGAAGGAATAGCATTAAAAAATTCTTTGATTTCTTTTGGTGTTATGTTTACGGTATTAAGTATTTCTGCTTGCATTCTCTCGGCTAACATTTGTTGCTCTAAGTCATCTCGCAAGTTGTCTCTCATTTCATTCACAGTCATATTGTAAAACTCTTCGAACAAGGCTTCATCGCCATTCATTTGTCTTAAAACACTATTTATTCTAAAGTCCAAACTTGTTTCAATTTGTTCTTGAGGAATTTCAATACTGTCAAGTTTGGCTTGATGAACAACGATTTTTTGACCGACAAGTGATTCTAGAATGCCACATTTCGCTTCAGGAGAAGGACTTGCTCCTTGTTCTAAAGCATAAGCATATTGACTTTCAATATCTGATAACAAAATATTTTGTGTTCCCACTTTTGCGATGACCTTATCTATCATGAGGTTTTCTTGAGCGCTTAAAGCACCTAAGTTTAACACTGAAATTATCAGTGATAAGGCGATAGAATATTGTAGTTTATTTCTCATTTTAATTTTCAAAATTAGTGTGAATTTTAATCTGCTTGCTTTGTATTTTATCGTTATACAACGCAGATTTTTTATCAATAAGCAAAGACTTTATTCTTTGTTGCAAGATACGATGTCTTACTCTCTCTTTCAGGAAAGAGATGGGTGCATTGTCAATATCTTTTATTATTTCTAATACTTTAACATAAAATTTTGATTTGTCATCTTCACCAGAGTAAGCATTGGGTTTGTTTAACCTAATCTTTTTAAATAAAGATTCTGGCGCAATATTTTTTAATTCTGACAAATAATACCATTTGTTCATATTCAACATAGAAAGACCTTCTATTTGTGAAACATGAAAGTTAATGGCTGGAATATCTTCATTTTTCCAATAGTCTTTAATAGTGTCTGAATCATTTTCTTTTGGAAATTTGATTAAGATAAACCTGACTATTGTTTCGGGTAAGGTAAATTCTGATTTGTGTAATTGAATAAAACTATCAACTTCAATATCACTAATCGTAGAATCCAAAGATTCTGATAAGTAGTAATTATTCAGAGCGTTGATATAAAGTGAATTAGAATATTTCTCTATCAGACGTTCAATTTCATCTTTATTTGTAACATGTTTCTTTGCTTCTTGGATAAGAATTTTTTCCATGATCCAATTTTCAGACAACCTCTTTTTCACTTCAAATGAATCTGATTTATTATTTGAAATTGAAAGGGCATCACTCAAATCAGATTGAAACAATTTTGACCCAAAAGCTTCTGCAATCAGTTTGTCATTAGGATTACGAGGATTCGAATCGTTACAGCTTAAAAACAAAGAAAGACATGCTATATACCAAATGTATTTCAATAGGTTATTTTATCAATGAAGTTAAGACTTCAGTTTTTATTTTAATTGGGTATTGCTGTTTTAAATCTTCAATCCATTCTTTTTCCAAATAATCTTGGTAATCAGCTATTACATATCCTTTGGCCTCATTTAGTGTTTTATTTACAGGGGGGACTATGGATTGAAATGCATAAAAAGTACCAGGCTTTGGTTTAACAGATAATTTGCTCACTTTTTTGTCTTCAAAGGCCATGCCTTCGATAAGTTCAGAATCTTTTTCAAGAATTAATTCTTCAAATGATACTTTAACAGCTGAATCGTCTTCATATTTTTTAATAAACTTATCATGACCTTTTCGTTGGTAATAAGTATAAGCTGCATAAACACCTTTATCTTCAGATTCAATTGTATATTTATTTACTTTCACCCTTTCTGGCCACTTATAATCATCGCTATTTGATGCATAAAATGATTTTAATCCAGTTGTATCAATAGAGGCTTTATCCCATACTTCTTGCTTTGTTATTTCAAACAGCAATATACCTTCTCTGTATTCTCTCATCAAAGATCTGAAGTCTTCGTGCTTTCTTTCTAAGTTAGCTTCTTCATAATCCATGACTTTTTCTTTGACAAATTTTTCATATAATTCCTCAGCGGCTTCAGTCAGATTTTTAGTTTTATTAAATTTCAATCTTTCTCTGACATTCGATTTTATGTATTGTGAAAAATCTTTAAGGCTGTATTTTTTGTCAGCTAATTCAAAAAGCATAATCGAACCATCGTAATCTGGAGCTTTCCATTTATAACTGTAAAAAGATTCGTCCAGAGCAGTTGAAAAGCGCTTAAGAGATAACTTATCCTCTTTAAAGTTGGCTTCTTGTTTTACATTTTCAATCATCTTTAATTCAGCAATTTGAAAACGATCATTATTATTGATTCTGGCTTGTATTCTTTTCTTTAGTCTATCTAAATCAGAATTGTCACGTTTAGAAATTCTTTTGATTATATGATAACCAATATTTGTTGCAACGGGTTGCGTATATCCGCCATCCTCAGGAATTTCAAATGCTGCCTTTTCAAATGTTTCTTCGTACTGATTAATACCAAAGAATCCTAAATAACCTCCGTTGTGTTTAGATTTTGTGTCGGCAGAAAACTTTGCTGCCATATTTTCAAAATTTCTTCCTTCACCCAATAAATTGTAAATGGAATCAATTAAAATCTTAGCACCAGCTTTGCTTAATTCTTTGTTTCTAACTAAAATATGAGCGATTTCCATTTCTCCTCTTGCTGGTCTTTTACTTATTGGTTTTATAATGTGAAATCCCATTCGAGATCTGACTGGTTTTGAAAATTCACCGATTGGTGTACTGTACATAGCATTTTCAAATTCATAAAAACCATCCGGTAGGGGAGAAGTATAAAAGCCTAACTTACCACCTCTACCTGCAGAAATTTTATCTTCTGATAAAGTCTTAGCCATTTCATCAAAACTTTTTCCTTTATTGGCAACCAGTTTATCATAGATGTTATTAATCTTTTGTTGAGCACCAATAATCTTTTCTTGTGATGTTTTAAGAGATGCCGCAACAAAAATATGTTGAACTTCAATATCTTCTTGCATTCGCTCTGCAACTTCATTGATTAGTTTCTTTGATATTTCCTTATCTTTTAAATATGATTTTGCCAATTGCTTGCGATATCCAGCCAACTCATCTTGCAAACTTTTTACAGTATCCAGTCCGATGTCCTTTGCTCGTCTTACTTTAAGTTTAAATTTTTTATACAATTCTAAGTATTCATCCAAACTCTCTTCCGAGTAATCAGCATTGTCAGCATTGTTTTTCTCATAGATGTACTTGAATTCTGAAACATAAACATCATCTCCTCCTACAGTAAATAACACCTGATCCGTTTCTTGTCCAAAAAGAACCTGGGAGGTTATAAAAATTAAGCTGAATAATAAGATTCTCATATGATTAGTAAATTTTTGCAAAAATAATAATTCGTTAATGAAGTTGTCAAGAAACAAACAATTCTTATTTTGTTTTAAGTTATTGAAAATCAATGCTTTAGGTTTGGTGACGTAGATATAGGCCATATAAAGAACGAAAGTTGGGTGTTTCAGTTGTCTTTATTAAGCAATTCAAACTGCTTTTTGGTTCAATTAATTGGTTGAATACTGATCTGATTGGTATTAAATTTTAGTTAAATCTAACCGTATGTGTAAATCTTTTTGACCCTAGGTGCTATTCTACTGATGACCTCATAACTTATCGTTTGGCAACTTTTGGCCAGATCTTCGATTGGAAGATTTTTACCAAAAATTTCTACTTCGCTACCAGCAGTTATATTAGGAACATGGGTAACGTCAACCATCATAACGTCCATACAGATATTGCCGAAGGTTGAACAAAGGCTACCGTTTATTAAAACCGAATATTTTCCATTACCACAAATTCTTAAAAGACCATCGGCATATCCAATGCTGACAATTGCGATAACCATATCTTTTTGGGCAAGTCCACTTCTGCTATAACCTGTAGACTCTCCTTTCTTTAATTTTTTTATCTGAAGAATTCTAGCCTTTAGACTATGTACCTTTTCAAGATTCTGACCAATGTTTTTCGTTTCATCGATGCCATACAAACCCAAGCCAATTCTAACCATATCATATTGATGGTTTGGAAATCTGATGATTCCACCTGTATTTAAAATATGCTGTAAGGGTTTTATGCCAAGTTGGCGACTTATTTTTTTATAAATAGCGTTGAATGTCTCTATTTGTTTATGTGTAAAATCATCATGAATCGTATTTTCAGAAGCAGAAAGATGTGAAAAAATTGATTTAACAACTAAATTGTTCTGTCCTTTTAGAAGCTGACAAACACTTTCAATTTCATTTTCTTCAAAACCTAAGCGATGCATACCAGAATCAATTTTTAAATGGATATTTAAAGGTTGATTTTCTGATTTGGAATAATTCAAAAGTTCTTTTAAAAGTTGTTGACTATAGACTTCAGGTTCTAAGTTATATTGCCACAGATTTTTAAAATTTGTGTGCTGAACATTGAATATTAAAATAGGAAGTTGGCATCCTGAGTTTCTAATTTTAATAGCTTCGTCTATTATGGCAACACTTAAATAATCAACGCCTTTTTTTTCTAAAAAATCTGCTATTTGAATACTTCCACTGCCATAGGCATCTGCTTTGATGACCGCCATCATTTTTGTTGATGGATTTAAATATGACTTGTAAATATTTAAGTTATTTTCAAGAGAAGTAAAATCAGTTTCCAGTGTTGTTAAATGAACATACGCTGATAAGTCTTCAAAGATTTGTTCTAATTTATGTTTCCTAGCGCCTTTGATTAAAACACATTGATTTTGGAATTCATCGCTCTTGATTTCATTTTTAAATGCGGCTGTATTTTCAAAAAATATTTGATTTTTACTTTTAAAAAGATGATGATACTTCTTGTCAATTCCAATTAAGTAAACATGTTTTATTTGCTTGTCTTCGATCAATTTGTTGACCTTGACATATGTTTCATTTTTGTCAATTTGTTGATCAAAATCTGAGATTATAAGTGCTGTTGAAAGTTGCTTTTTATGTTGTTGCTGATACTCTAATGCCAATTGTAAAGAAGCGACATCTGTACTGTAAGAATCGTTGATTAAAAGGCAACCATTTAAGCCCTCTCTAATTTGAAGACGATTGGGAAGTAAGTCAATATTTTGAAGCGCATTATTTATTTCATCCGGCGTCCATTCGAAGTGAAAAAGAATGGAGACCAAAAGCATCGATAAGTCAATGAATTCAGGGCTATTAAACGGAATAATAAGCGTTGTTTGCTCATTTTTAAATTCAATAGTTACGCTTGACTTGTGTTTGTTTTTATCGATTTTTAAGATCGAAATATCATTATTTTTATCCTTTCCCCAACTGAATAATTTTATATTTTCTAGCGAATTTAAATGGTCAGAAATATCCCGTGAATTTCCGTTAAAAAATACAGTTTTGCAGTGCTTAAAAAGTTTAATTTTTTCTGATAATTTATGACTTAGATCACTGAAGCCTTCACTATGGGCATCACCTATATTTGTTATGACACCAACAGTTGGCATAATCATTTTTTCTAAGGTTTCCATTTCGTTGGTTTCAGAAATACCGGCTTCAATTATGGCAAGCTTATGATTACTGTTAATTTTAAGTATTGAAAGAGCTACACCTATTTGCGAATTATAACTATTAGGGCTTTGAATAACTGTTATTTTATTCGCTAAACTTTTGCTAAGCCATTCTTTGAGAATGGTTTTTCCATTACTTCCTGTTATGGCTATCACAGGTATTTCAAATTGTTTTCTGTGGTGCTTTGCTAAGGTTTGTAATGCACTTAATGCGTTGGCTACATAAACAAAGTTAGCATCTTTAAAAAGAGAGAAATCCACCTTTTTAGAAACTATAAAATTTCTAACGCCATGATCGTATGCGTCTTGAATATAGTTATGTCCATCATTATTTTTGGTTATAAAAGCAATAAATATTGAATTTTTCGAGAAACTAATTTTTCTTGAATCAATTATTATATTTTGCATTCGGTTTTCTTCTCCTTGAAGTATCAAGGAACCTGAAACGATTTTTGCAATATCTTTTAAATAATAATTCATCAAAAAATTTTATAAGTCGAACCCGATATCTTTTCTATAGTTCATTTTTTCGAATGAAATCTTTCCAATATTTTTTACTGAATTAGCCACTGCAGCTTTAAAATCTTTACCATAAGAAGTGACAGCTATCACTCTTCCTCCGTTAGTTACCAATTGATCGCCATCTTGTTTGGTGCCTGCATGAAATACAATAGCGTCATCGATGGGTGCACTGAAAGTTATTGCTTTTCCTTTTTCATATTTTTCTGGATAACCTCCTGAAACCAACATGACAGTGGCGGCGCTTTTATCTTCTTTGTCTATCGGGAAGCTAGAAAGGTTGTGATCAAAAACACTCTTAATAAGAGCTACTAAATCATTTTTTATTCTTGGTATAACAACTTCGGTTTCTGGATCTCCCATTCTGCAATTATATTCGATCACGTAGGGATTGTTATTTACCTTTATTAATCCAAGAAATATAAATCCATAATACTCATAGTTGCGTTTCTTCAGCCCTTCTAATGTTGGTTTGATAATTTGATTCGTTACTTTTTGACCCATTTCATCATCTACAAATGGAACTGGCGAGATGGCGCCCATTCCGCCTGTATTAAGTCCGGTGTCGCCTTCACCTATTCTTTTATAATCTTTAGCAATTGGTAAAATTTGGAATTCTTCTCCATTGGTCAGTACAAAAACTGAAAATTCAATACCATCTAAAAACTCTTCAATAACTACGGTTGAAGAAGCAGCACCAAATTTCCCCTCAAGCATTTCTTTCAAAGATGTTTTTGCTTCTTCCTTATCATCAATAATGAGAACACCTTTCCCAGCTGCTAAGCCATCGGCTTTAAGCACAATTTTGGAATCCTGCTTATCGATATAATCTATGCCTTCTTGAATGTTATCTGAGGTAACAGATAAATAACCTGCTGTAGGAATACCAAATTCTGCCATAAAATCATTAGCGAATGCTTTTGAGCCTTCTAGTTGAGAGGCTAATTTTGATGGTCCTAAAACTTTCACCTTATGATCCTTAAAATAGTCATAAATACCTTCTACCAAAGGAGCTTCCGGGCCAACTATAATACAGTCAATATTATGCTCATCTACAGCTTTTTTAATGCTATCAAAATCTAAAACATCAATATTTAGATTGGTTCCACAAGTTGCTGTTCCAGCATTTCCAGGTGCAATAAATAGCGATTGACACTGAGAACTTTGTTTGATTTTCCAAGATAAGGCATGTTCTCTTCCGCCGCCGCCTAGAATTAGTATGTTTTGCATTAAATTGAAGCTTTATTTGAAGCAAAAATATAATTATTGAATCGATATTGTATTTAACGTTAGATCAAGTTAATTTAAAAATTTCCGCTAACTTTAAATTACTATTTTCAATAAAGCACATCTACCTGATTTAAAATTAATTATATATTACTGTTTTTGTTAATATGATTTGACTTTAATTTTATATCTTCGCGCCTATTTTATTATGAATAATAATAGAAATTAAAGCAATAATTGACCTTAAATATTGGTTATTTATGGTTTACAGACGTTTAGAGTCTGAATAAGGTATCAAAATCAGAAAAAACATCAATTTTAGAGTAAAGTGATAGCATACGTTGAAGGAAATATTAGTTATAAAGCGCCAAATCATATCTTTTTAGATATCGGCGGTTTGGCTTATGATGTTCAAATCAGTCTGAACACGTATGCAGAAGTGGAGTCTTTAGAAAAGGTAAAACTGTTTACACATTTGATAGTAAGGGAAGATTCACATTCTTTATATGGTTTTTATACCATGGAGGAAAAGGATCTTTTTACAAAATTAATTTCAGTTTCTGGTATTGGTCCAAATACAGCTAGAGTAATATTGTCATATATGACTCCAAAAGAGGCAAAATCTGCAATATTAACAGACAATGTTGCTGCATTTAAAAAAGTAAAAGGTGTCGGGCCAAAAACAGCTCAACGACTTATTTTGGATTTAAAGGATAAAGTAGCAAAAGATGGCATTGAAGTTGAACTTCCTAAGTCTGACCTGGCTTCTTCTTCAATAAGAGAAGAGGCAATATCAGCTATGTTGGCATTAGGTTTCAATAAAAATGCAGTTTCAAAACAAATAGAGAAAGCTTTAAATGAAAATCCTTCAATCAATCAGGTTGAAAATTTAATCAAGGCAGTTCTAAGACAGTTATCATAAGAAGTGGGCAACATTAACATAAATTCGAGTTTTTTACGTTTAATGAAAAGTGATTCAGAAAACACAGGGCAAGTCACTAGATTTTATATAGAAGAGATGGCTATTAACAGCAAGATTAGATTGAGCCTTATAGTATTTGGGCTGTGTTTCTATTTTTCAGGTACCTATGCAAATGGCATTACATTGCCAGATCCATTAGAACAACTTACCACGAAAAGTGATACAATTCCATTAAAAGACAGACAAGGGGACTTTATTACAGATAAAACCTACAACCCTTTTGATATTTATCCTTCGGATATTAAACAATCTGTTGAATACGATCCAGAAACGAATACCTACATTGTCTATGAAAGAATAGGCGATGAATTTTTTCGAATGCCAACCTATATGACATTTGAAGAATATATCCAATGGCGTAATGAACAACAACAAAAAGAATACTTCGAAAAACTGGCGGGATTTGAAGACGAATACGACGATAACGGAACAGCTTTAATAGATCCCCTTTCTAAAATTAACATTGAAAAAAATCTTACTGACCGCCTTTTTGGTGGCAACGATATTACAATAGAGCCTCAAGGAAATATTGATTTGACTTTTGGTCTTGATTATCGAGAAGATAAAAATCCAAATATCGATCCGTTCAGACAGAAGCAAGGTCCTTTTATGGACTTTGATATGGATATTAAAATGAATGTTGAAGGGAACATTGGGGACAAAATGGATTTGGGTTTCAATTATGATACAAACGCAAGTTTTGACTTTGATAGAAAAATTAAATTAGCATATGATTCTGAACAATTTTCCGAAGATGATATCATTAAGAAAATTGAAGCAGGAAATGTTTCTCTTCCATTAAGAGGAACCTTGATTCAAGGCGCACAAAGTTTATTTGGTCTTAAAACAGAATTGCAATTTGGAAATTTAAGATTGACAGGTATTGCATCGCAGCAAAGATCTAAGCAAGAAACACAAACCATTCAAAACGGAGCAACCGTTCAAGAGTTTGAGCTGAGACCAGATGACTACGATGAAAACCGTCACTTCTTTATTTCACATTACCACAGAAATAATTTTGAAACAGCACTAGAAGATCTGCCTTACATTAGAAATAATTTAAGAGTTACCAATCTTGAAGTTTGGATTTCTGATGACAGATTAGATTACCAACAGAATCAAACGATGATTGCGGCAATTGCGGATCTGGGAGAACCAAATCCTGAATTGTTTTCTAACCCAGATGCGAATTATGCGATCGATGAAGCCATGCTTCCGAACATTTATAAAGATGAAAATGGAAACCTACTTCCTGAAAACAACACCAATGAATTATTTCAGAGACTGATTGATGATGAACAAACAAAAAGGATCGAAAGAACACAATCGAACTTAAACAATGTTTACAAATTAACTGATCCCAGAGATTTTACAGTTTATCAAGGAAGAAAATTATCACCTTCAGAATATACATTTAATGAAGAGTTAGGATTTGTTTCTTTAAATGTAAGACTGAGACAAAATCAAAACCTCTCAGTTTCTTACGAATATTTTTATACACTAGCGTGTGATGATATTTATAAAGTAGGAAGTACGACAGATGAAAGTATAGTACCTAATACAAACAGATCAGGTGAAGTCGAATCGCCTGGTGTTGTTTATACAAAAATGTTGAAAAACTCTGTGCCAACGGTGAAACATCCGACGTGGGATTTAATGATGAAAAATGTCTATCCTTTACGCACCAGTAATTTGAGTGCAGTTGATTTTCAATTTGATATTTATTATGAAGATGATAGAGACGGATCATTGAAGAAATTTTTACCTGAACCTGATTATAGAAATTTACCTCTCCTTAATATTTTTGGATTAGATAAATTAAACAGCAGAAACGATCCTCAACCAGATGGTATTTTTGACTTTGTTCCAGGTGTAACCGTTGTCCCTCAAAGCAGCAGTATCGTATTTCCAGTATTAGAACCTTTTGGAAGGTCATTGGAACAATTAATCCAAGATCCAGAAATTGCAGCAAGATATAGTTTCCCTGAATTATACGATACAACTGTAACGGGCGCAAGGGAAATGCTGGTGAAAAATAAATTCGTCATGGCTGGTCGAGTTAAATCAGATATTTCATCTGAATACTCATTGGGTGCATGGAACATTCCGCAAGGATCTGTTCGAGTGACTGCAGGTGGACAAGACTTATTAGAAGGACAAGATTTTGAAGTTGATTATGCCATTGGGCGTGTAAGAATAATAAACGAATCTTTACTTCAATCAGGCGTTCCGATTAACGTTTCTTATGAAGATAATTCTGTATTCTCCCTTCAACAAAAAACAATGCTTGGTTTGCGAGCAGAATATGAAGTCAATGAAAACTTTTATATCGGAGGTACCTTAATGAGATTATTCGAACGCCCATTTACAGAAAAAGTAAATATTGGTGATGATCCAATCAATAACCATGTTTATGGTTTGGATATGGACTTCAGTTCTGAATTACCCTGGTTAACAAGGGCTGTAGATAAGCTTCCATTCTTAAGTACAAATACACCTTCCAATATTAGTTTTTCAGCTGAAGTAGCAGCCTTAGATCCTGGTCACTCAGGGGCCATTAATTTGAATAATGATGATGGTGGTGTTGTAAGTATTGATGACTTTGAAGGAGCTGTTAGTGGATTTCCTCTTAACTCACAAATTCAAGGAGGGTGGGTGTTGGCAAGTACACCACAAACGCCAGATTTTCCAGAAGCTAAAGAAGTGAATAGTTTAGTTTCTGGCGCCAACAGAGCGAGGTTAGCTTGGTATGTTTTTGATCAAACAATTTTATTTGGAGGTAATGGAAGTATAAATTCTGGAAACTCTTACACAAGAAATATCAGACAACAAGAATTATTCAGAAGAGATATTCCAAATGGATTAACGGGTAACCTTTTAACTTTTGACTTGACTTATAATCCTACACAAAGGGGACCGTACAACTTTGATGACGCAGATGGCTTTCCGGGTTATACAGCAGGAGCTGATGTTGATGATCAAGGTAATGTCATTCTTAGAAATCCAGAAGACAGATGGGCTGGGATCATGAGATATATGTCTAATAGTGATTTTGAAGCCAGTAATTATCAGTTTATTGAATTTTGGATGTTGAATCCATATTTACAAAAACCTGATAATTCTGGGCATAACCCCGAGGATGATGGATTCTTAACTTTCCACTTGGGAAATGTTTCTGAAGACATCCTAAGAGATAACCTTCAGTTTTATGAAAACACATTACCTGTTGGTGATGAACCAGTACCTACAAGAGACAAAGCTTTTGGACGAGTCTCCCTTGGTATACCAAAAAATGATGGTTTTGATAATGAAGGACAACAAGAGCAAGATTTAGGGTTGGATGGATTAGATGATACAGCAGAAAGAATAAAGTTTCAAGAATACATTGAAAGTTTTGGAACGGATCCTCAAGCACTTAAAAATGATCCATCTGGAGATAATTATGTATATTTTAACGACTTTGAATTGCCTGATGGATTTAATCAAGATGATGATATCTTAACGAGGTATTCAAAGTTTAACAACCCTCAAGGAAACTCTCCTGACTTAAGTGATGCAACAGCATTTGTTAGAGGTAATTCTAAGCCAGATAAAGAAGATTTAAATAACAATAGGTCTTTGGATCAAGGAGAAAGTTTTTATGAATATAAGGTTCCAATTAATCAAGTAGTTGGAATGGATGGTCCTGAAATTAATGTAGAGACCAATCCATTTATCAGAGATGTAAGAGAAGTCGTAAACCCTCAAAATGCGGTTGTAGAAAAGTGGTACAGATTCAGAATTCCAATCAGAGAAGGAGTGCCGTATAATGGCATTGAAGGATTCAGATCTATTCAATTCATGAGAATGATCATCAATGGATTTACATCTCAAAAAACTTTCAGGTTAGCTGAATTTGAATTGGTAAGAAACCAATGGAGAAAGCTGCCTGGAAAATGTAATTCCCCAGATGGTGTTTTTGATGCACAATTAAATGTAGATGCAGTTGGTATAGAAGAAAATGATGCAAAACTCCCGTTTAATTATGTATTGCCAAGAGGAATTAAACAAGAGCGGGTTTTTAATACATTCTCCAATGTATTGCAAAATGAAAAATCACTCAGTTTAATTTATGATGGCATTCAACAAGATTGTGAAAGTTCGATTTATAAATTGAATGAATTAGATCTGCGGCTTTATAAGAAATTACAAATGTTCGTGCATGCAGAGAAAAGAGACGATGACACAGAACAAGAGTCTGGTGACATGGCATTATTTTTAAGATTGGGTAAAGATTTTGACAGACATTATTATGAATACCAAATTCCTTTGACAATATCTTCAGATAGCAGCTTAGTGGACTTAAGAGAAGCGGAAAGAGTTTGGCCAATCCAAAACTTTTTAAATTTTAAATTAGATTGGTTAATACAAGCAAAGAAACTGAGGAATGTTGTTGGCGCAAGCTATGTTGATACCTTTACGGTAACCAACAATCTGATAGAAAATGATTATCAAGCCCTTATAGATGAATATGAAAGCATCAATTTTGAGATGTTTGAAGACACAGTAACCAGAGAGCAAGTTTTTATGCCAAAAGGCCACAAGATTTCTGTTGTTGGTAATCCAAATCTTGGAAGGATAAAAGGAATTCAAATTGGAATTAGAAATATCGCTGATGATTCGCCACCAGCGGGTTACTCAGGTGAAGTTTGGGTTAATGAATTAAGATTAACTGGACTTCAAGAAAGAGGTGGTGTAGCTGGGTTAGCGCGGGTAGATGTTCAGTTAGCAGACTTTGGAAATGTGGCGGCATCTGGAAATTTCTCAACTATTGGCTGGGGTGCTTTAGATCAAAAAGTTCAAGACAGATCAATTGAAACAGTCAAGGAATTTGATGTGTCTACTAATCTTGAATTGGGTAAAATTCTTCCCAATGGTTGGAACTTAAGTGTACCTTTTTATGCGCAATATGCCAAGTCGGTAAGAACACCAGAATTTGATGTTTATGATTTGGATATTAAAGTTAAAGATGAGTATAATTTATATAAGGACAGCCAAGCCAAACAGGATTCCATTAGACAACGAAACCAAATAATGAATACGGTGAAGTCTTTTAATTTCACCAACGTTAGAAAACAAAGAGGCAGCAGTAATCCAAGACAAAAAGATACCAGTAAAGCCAGTAATAAAAGCGGAAAAAATAATCAATCTCAGCAACAGACTTCCAAACCTAATAAACCACGAAAACCAATGCCATGGGATATAGAAAACTTTAGTGCATCCTATGCTTTTACTCAAATAGAATATAGTGATGCAATCATTTCTTCTGAAATTTCAAAAGATTATAGGTTTGGTTTGGATTATAAGTTTTCAACACGAGCAGGATATATTCAGCCCTTTAAGAATATCAAAAACAAATCCCTCGCATTTATAAAAGAAATAAATTTCAATCCGATTCCTAATTCATTTTCTGTAAGTTCAGAAATAAACAGATTTGTTTCGGAAAGAACATTTAGAATTCCCGATACACCAATATTTAAGTTTGATGACAGAAGGTTTGAATGGGAACGGAGATATGACCTAACTTGGAATTTCTGGAAAGGTCTAAAGATGACCTATTCTGCACTGAATGAATCCTATATTGACGAGATACGTCAGAGAGGTATAGCTGATGATCCAGAAGCCAGAGATTTCTACAACGAAAGAGGAGATAATATTGGACAAAGAAGTAGGGCAGAAGTAAAAGATTATTGGCAAGACAATTTGAAGGAAGGCGGACGAAATACAAATTTCAGCCATTCAGCAAATGTAAATTATACCTTACCATTGAAGTTTATTCCTTACATGGATTGGGTTGATGTGAAAGGAACTTATCGTACATCCTACAGTTGGGCAGCGGGTCCTCTTATCGATATTCAAGATGGTGAAAACGTAGGAAACATCATTCAAAATAGCCAAAATCGAAGTATCAATGCAAACTTCAATTTAGAAAAGCTTTACAACAAATCTAAGTATATCAAAAACCTAGATAGAATTGGAAAGCCTAAAAGTAAATCGCGAACTAGAACCACAAGATCAGGACCTGGAGCGACAAGAAACGATGATAACAAAGTAGATGCTAAATCGAAATCAAAAAAGAAGGACAGACAACCAGGTGCTCTGGAAAAGCTTTTAGTCAGACCTTTATTTATGTTCAGATCGTTTCAGATTAATTATAAAGAAGACTTTTCGACTGTAATTCCTGGATTTACACCAGCACCAAAATATATTGGACTATCCGAAGGATTTGATGCACCCGGAACAGGCTTTGTTTTTGGATTGCAACCAAACATTACTTTCGGTGATCAAAACAACTGGTTATTTGAAGCCGCAAATAAAGGATGGATTACAAACAGTACAGCATTAAACCAAGAAGTGATTCAAACTGAATCTCAAAGTATCGATGCTAAGTTGAAGTTGGAACCATGGAATGACTTTAAGATTAATGTCGATTTTAAAAAGTCATTTAGAAATACTCAGCAGCAAGATTTTAAATTTATTGATAAAGATGGTTTTTCAGATTTCACTCAATTGGCCAATCGAAATGTTGGTTCTTTTGAAATGTCCTATTCTGCATTAAACACATTATTTAATCCTGACATTGAAGCATTATTTGACAAGTTTGAATTTAACCGTTCGGTGGTTTCATATAGAATAGATAATGTTAAGCCAAGTGGTTCTCATGTTGTAGATGGTGTTGAATATGCAGCAGGATATGGTAAGCAAGCCTCACAAGTTTTAGTACCAGCATTTATTTCCGCATATACTAATGCGGATCCTAATACAGTTGATTTGGATTTACATGGATCAGTGAAAAAGCTGAGTTATATTCCACGACCAAACTGGGATATCAGATATGATGGGTTGAACAAGTTGCCTTGGTTTAAAGATATATTCTCAAGTTTCTCATTAACGCATGGCTATACGTCCATGCTTAGAGTTAATAGTTTTAATAGTGATGTAGAGTTTGATCCTTTAGCACCATATAGAGATATTAAACCAAATGGTAATTACTATTCTAGAATTGAAATTCCTTCTATTCAAATTACGGAACAATTTAATCCTATAATTGGCGTCAAGTTTAAAACTAAGCAAGATTTAAATATTGATTTTGAATATAAAAAATCAAGAACATTAGACTTATCTAGTATTGCTGCTGAATTATTAGAAACTAAGAAAACGGAATACGTATTTGGATTCGGATACACTATAAAAGATTCTAAATTTTTGAAAAAGAAAAAGAAACCTGGAAGGGGTAGAGCAAGAGATAAATCTAATGATCCAGATCCGAATGCTGATCCACGGAGAAGGGGTGGAAGTAATGTCAATTCAAGTAGAGGAAGTGATATGACTTTTACTTTAAGCTTTTCAATTCTAGATGATATAGCAGTCGTTCACGAGCTAGATTTTGGAGTCAGTGAGGCAACGAGGGGAGGGAAAACAATTTCCTTTAGTCCTTCCGTTGATTATGTTTTAAATGAAAACTTGACTTTAAGAGCCTTTTTAGAATATGCAGGATCAAGTCCTTACGTTACCAACAACTATGGTTTTACGAGTATAAATGGTGGCGTAACAATGCGGATGACTCTAAACTAAAGAGAAATACAATTACAAAATAAAAGAACTCCTAAAGCAAGTTTCTGATTTGGTACTTTAGGAGTTCTTTTTTTACCTTTCTAAAAACTCATCATACAAATAGGTATGCCTGCTTTCTAAAGGAACATTGTATCCATTTATAAATAAAAATTTGATCTTTGTTTTTGTCTCAAATGGATCTCCGTCTGCAACAAAAATATTAGCAACTTTTCCTCGCTCAATAGATCCATATTTGTCACTTATGCCAAATATTTTAGCAGGGTTTATAGTAACAGCTTTGAACGCTTCCTCAGTACCCATTCCATACGCTGCCGCAAAGCCTGCATTGTAAGGAAGGTTCCTTACGTTTTCAGTTTCATTAGTTCTGATGGCTACAATTAATCCTGCTTTTTGCATTTTACCTGCATTTGAATAAGCAGTATTATAGTGATCAGATGCTCGCGAAGGGTTATTTAATATAGGGCCCGTAATTATTGGAATATTATATTTTACAAGACTGTCGGTTACTAAGTAACCTTCCGAAACGCCAGTAAAAATGGCTTTGATGTCATTTTTATTTACCCATTTTATTGCAGAAAGGATATCTGATTTTTTGTTTACTTCAATTAATAAAGGTGCTGTTTTATTTACGGCAGGCATTAAAGCATGAAGTTGAGGATTGTAATCTAAATCTGAACGCTTAGCAGAAGAGTGAATCTTTGCATACAATTTTGCTTTTTCCCAAAAGTCATTTATTTTTTTTCTAGCCTTTTCTTCATCTTTTTTAATTTTTTCATCTGATCGCCTGTCCCAACGTCCTCGTTTTCCTGATGAAGGAAAATTAAAAACAACACCTTTAAAATTGGCGTACATTTCTTCTGGTGTATATCCATTGAGATTGATAAGTGCTGCTGTGCCAGGAAATCTTCCACCTGAAGGTACCGTCAAAGCCGTTGTAATACCATTAACTCTATTAACTGGAATGTTAACAGAGTTTGGATTAACAGCTGTCAAGGCTTCCATGTGTGGAGTAAATTCGCCAATCTCATTATGATCTTGAGTTAAGGAAACGGCGCCCACTTCTCCTAATCCAATTTTTGTTCCACTATCAATCATCCCAGGATAAATTGTCATCCCTTTACAATCAAACTTTTTAGCTCCTGGATGTTCGATCATCTCTGCAACTTCTTTTATTTCACCATCTTGTAAGAGAACATCAGCTTTTATTACACCATTGTCATGGGTGTAGACTTTTCCGTTTTTTAAAAGAAAAATTCCAGTAGTTGCTTTAGTTATTTGTTGTGCATTTGAAATTGAAAAAAATGCGAAACAAAGAATAAAATTTATAGTAAGTAATTTCATTTTTTTAGTGCTTGTGTTCAAATAAAAATTCACTAACGCCTTCCATACAATTGTCATGATTGTGAGTTGATGATTCAAAAAAGGAAGGAATAATTTCTTCTGGGTCAATATCGATGCGCATATCCGCATTATCATTATTAATATCAAATCTGATGATACCATCTACTATAGTATATTGAGGGATAGCATAAATGGATAAAGGATGATTTTTGAAAATAGCTACATCTCCTTCTTTATTTTTCTCTAGTGACCCTACTCTGTCATCAATCCCCAATTGTATCGCGGGGTTAAATGTGATTAATTTTAAGGCATCATTATCAGACAGGTTGCCATATTTTTGAGTCTTAGCTGCTTCATGAAAAAGGTGTCTGATAAGTTCTCTTGAATCTGAATTGATTGAAGTAACCACACCGTTTTTTGATAAGATAGCCGCATTATAAGCAGTGGAATAATAAACTTCAAATTTATATGCCCACCAATCTGAAAATACAGAAGCATAAGCACCAAACTTCGCTAGTTCAGGTGCCACCTTAAAGCCTTCATTGACATGCTGAAAACAAATCTTGTTTACACCGTAGTCTTCTAAAACATTCATCAACATAAGTATTTCATCTGCTCTGTATGAATGACAATGAATCATAATCTCTCCCGATAAAATACCAGCTAAAGTTTCTTTTCTGATATTATATTCAGGTGCCATCTTAGATAAGCCCTTGCTATACTGATCCCATTCTGCTGCATATTTTTTACCATCTTCAAATGCATTTCTAAAGACTTGCTCCATTCCCATTCTGGTATTAGGTACAATACGACTGCCTTCTCCGTGAACGCGAATTGGGTTTTCACCCAAAGCAAACTTTATTGTTTTAGGAGCGTCTTTCATTCTCATTTGCTCGGGATCTTCAACACCCCATCTGTGTTTGATGGTTTCACATTGTCCACCTATGGCATTAGCGGATCCATGCATGGCATGAGAAATAGTAACACCACCAGCTAAAGCTCTGTAAATATTAATATCATATGGATCAAGCGCATCGCCAACCCAAACTTCTGCTGTAACAGGATTGGTGGCTTCATTTACAGCATCTATCCCAATATGAGAATGTGCATCAATAATTCCAGGCATGACAAACATACCTGTAGCATCAATAACTTTTATATCGTTTGTTGGTTGGATATCTTTCTGGATACGGGCTATTTTCCCATTTCTAATAAGGATATCTGTGTTTTCTTTGTCTCCCTGAGTAATCGTCAGAAGTGTGCCATTCTTAATGAGGACATCTCCAGTTTCCGATTGTCCAAACAGACAAGTAGAAAATAAAATGCTAAGTGCAATTTTTGTAATTTTTAACATGTGTTTTATTTTTCTGGTGATGAAATTTTGTTTCCTTCCATTGGCAGAGATTCCATGCCTTCCATAGAAGCTGTTCCCGTAAATTGATCTCCTTCAAAATCTAAACTAATCTCGATATCCATTTCTTGACCACCACCATCTACAGTGACAACATAGGTTAAATTGCCATCTTCATAAGTGATATCTCTTCCTTCACTAATTTCATCTGGATTACTATCAGCTATAAATTCAATTTTTAAATCATCGCCGTCTTCAGAGATGGTTAAGTTTCCAGTTTGTTGCGTGCCAAAAACATCTACACTATAAGTCCATTTTCCAATTAAATTTTCTTTTCCTTTTCCTCTTGCGCCTCCTTTCTTTTTCTTTTTGACTTCTTTGATCTCTGTCATCTGACCTTCCACAAAAACATATTTTATGCGTGATTTCTTTTCAAAGTATGGATTATCAGTAAGAATGATATTAGCTAATTTTCCTTTATCGATTGTTCCAGCAATCTTATCTATACCTAAGATTTTTGCAGGATTCGTCGTTAATGCTGCTAAACTTGCTTCAGTTGACAAACCATGTTTTATGAGTTTTTGAATATTGGTTTTTAAGTCTTTCGGTTTGCTTGATAAAAATGAAAAAGCAAAAGGAATCCCTGCCTTTTCCAATTGAGCAGCTTGAGATAAATAAGCAGTATAACTTTCCTTTTTTCTTTTCATCAAAGCCTTTTTTGATTCATCAGTAATAGTTGAATCTTTCTTTTCTTCCTTTTCGGCTTTTGGCAATCCTACTGAAAGTAAAACGGTCAGATTTTTTTCTTTTAGTTTATTTTCTGCCCCACCAATTTGTTTTACATCTCCTAGGACAAGAGGATAACCCGTGCTTTCTTGAAGGGCAATAGCTCTGAATATATCTTTTGCCTTATTCGTTTTCATAAACACAGGCATTGATTTTTCAGTTACTGGTATCAGCGCATTCAAAACTTTATCTTCTTTTGGTCTTTTAATACCTGAACTATTGATCTTATAGCTTTGAAGATTTTTATTGTGATAATGCGCTTTGTAGTAAAGATCTTTCCACTTGGCCATAACGCCAATAATGGTATTGGGATAAACTCCAGAAGCGCCAGTAAATTGTAAGAACATTGAATAATTATCCTTGATAATCATGTCTTGGCTTGAACTCCCTGAAAGAGATATTACAGAACCCTGACCTGGAAGCATTTTTCCTCTTGGTACTACATGCGCTATTGCAAATCCTGATTCTCGTAGAGATTTTATTGAAGCGTCATCATGTTCAATAAAACTACTCGCTTTTAATTGTGGCGTAATGCCAGCAACTTTATTTGGAGGGAATCCTTTAAACTTTACATCTGGCCTTTTTCTCTTTTCATCACTTTTTGGAATTCCAATGTGAGACATGGCATCTATAAAAGCAGCGTAAGCATAAGCTGAATCAGCTTCTATGATTTTGGCATCAATTGGTGGCGTTAATTGAACACCAACTTGTTTTATCAATCCATCCTCAATTAAGATATCACCTATACCAAGATTTGTACTGGGATTCTTTTGAATGTTGGCATCATTAATAAATATTTTCTGCGTGACTTCTGGGACATTATTGTAATCAATTTGGGCCTGGGATTTATTCATTATAAGCAGCATAAAAACTGCAATAGGGAAGAATTTTATTTTCATATGGCTTTAATTAAAGGGCTAAATATAGTAAAAGTAGCGAGGTTGCTTAGTCACAGCTTTAAATGGAGACAAAGATAAATGCATATTCTTATTGCTTATTCCAATCTAAATCGATGATTATAAAAAAAATGACATTTATATATTATGATTTTTCGTAATTTGTAACTTTGTGATAATTATGGCTAAAAAGAAAAATAAAACAGCAAAAAAGCTAAAAAACGTAGTTGAAAAGCCCATTTTGGAGAAACCATCATTTTTGATGATTCCGAAGTGGCATTTAATAATGATTTTCGGATTGGCGACAATATTATATGCCAATACGCTTGGTCATGATTACACTCAAGATGATGCGATAGTTATTTATGACAATATGTTTACCCAACAAGGTTTGAGTGGTATTCCTGGAATTTTAAAATATGATACATTCTATGGCTTTTTTAAAGAAGAGGGTAAAGCCAAATTGGTGGCAGGAGGAAGATACCGACCATTTACACTAATTATGTTTGCTATTGAATGGCAACTTTTTGGAAGGTCGCCCTTAGTAGGTCATCTGATTAATATATTATTATATGGATTATTAGGTCTTTTCATTTATAAACTGTTGGATATTATGTTGGTTTATAAAAAGAAAAATCCTGAACTGAGTTTGGTAATCTTTTTTGCAGCAATATTTTTTATCGCGCATCCGATACATACAGAAGCCGTTGCAAATATTAAGGGAAGAGATGAGATAATGACATTTCTTGGTGCTGTCATTGCGCTATGGGCATCCTTTAAATATTATTATAAGCCAGAAAGCAAGTGGATGGCTGTTACAATAATCAGCTTTTTCATAGCGCTGATGAGTAAAGAAAATGCCATTACATTTTTAGCAATTGTACCACTAAGTTTTTATTTTTTTACGAAAAGTTCTTTTATAGAATCTTTGAAAAGAACGTGGCCATTTTTATTGAGTAGTACGGTCTTTATAGCTATCCGCTTTTCGATATTAGGAATGGATTTTGGTGACAAGCCACAAGAGTTAATGAATAATCCATTTTTAAAAATTGTGAACAATACTTATGTTGATTTTAGTTTTACAGAATGGTTAGCCACTATTATGTTTACGTTAGGCAAATATATTCAATTGCTTATTGTACCTCATCCCTTGTCTCATGATTACTACCCTCGCGCCATTGACGTTATGACCTTCTCCAATTGGCAATCGCTTTTGAGTACAGCACTTTATATTGGACTTGTATATGTAGCTTTTAAAACTTGGAAAAAGAATAAAATCATTTCATACTGTGTTTTATTTTATTTAATTACTTTATCCATTGTTTCAAATATCGTTTTTCCTATTGGTACAAATATGAGTGAGCGGTTTATTTTTATTCCATCTTTGGGCTTCACATTGTTGCTATCTTATTTGCTATATAAATATCTTCCGTCCAAAAAGATGTTTATTGGCGTTGGATTATTATTAACCATTGCTTATAGTTTTAAAACAATTACAAGAAATACAGTATGGAAAAATGATTTTACTTTGTTTACAACCGATGTAAAAACAAATGGGAAAAGTGCGAAATTGCTAAATGCTGCAGCTGGGGCTTTAACAACGACAGCTGCCACAATGAAGGATGGTCAACAGAGGACAGAGTACTTAACCCAAGCAGTTGCTTATCTCGAAGACGCTATTAAAATTCATCCCACTTATAGAAATGCATATTTATTACTTGGGAATGCAAATTATTATTTAAAAGATTTCGAAAAATCAATAAAATATTTCGATCATTCGTTGGTATTAGATCCTGACTTTAAAGATGCACTAAAGAATTTGCCAATCGTTTTAAGAGATGGTGGTCGATACATGGGACAACAAAAGAAAAACTTTCCCAAGGCGCAACAATGGTTGGAAAGATCTTATGCTTATAACGCACAAGATTATGAAACATGTCGTTTATTAGGAATAACATATGGCATTCAAAACATACATGGAAAAGCTATTGAATTTTTTAATAAAGCCATAGCAATAAGACCAGATATAGCAGCCAATTATACCAGCTTAGGGACTGCTTATATGAATAATGGTCAAGAAGATAAAGCAAGAGAAGCATTTAACAAAGCTGTGGAGTTAGATCCAAAAGCACTGAATCACATGAAAAAGTGATTATAATTAAGAAATAAGAAAATGAAAAAATATATAACCAAAGTAATCACACTCATATTAGTTTTTCATATTGTGGTGCTTCAAGTACACGCACAAGACTCTGCAGAATCTTGGGCAAGTGGAACGCTCAAAAATATGTCTCTAGATGAAAAAATAGGGCAATTATTTATGATAAGAGCCCATTCAAACCTAGGCAAGGATCATGTTTCACAAATAGAGAAAGCCATTAAAAAAAATAAAGTTGGCGGTCTTTGCTTTTTTCAAGGAACACCTCAAAAGCAAGTGGAATTGATAAACAAATACCAGAAACTGACCAAAATTCCTTTGATGATATCGATGGATGCCGAATGGGGACTGGGAATGAGACACAAAAACTCTGCTATAAGTTTTCCTAAACAATTAACATTGGGTGCTATTCAAGACAACACCATGATTTATGAAATGGGTAGAATGATTGCTTCTCAACTGAAAGACGTAGGTGTTCAAGTTAATTTTGCTCCTGTTGTTGATGTAAATAACAATCCTAATAATCCAGTCATTCATAATCGTTCGTTTGGAGAGGACATGTTTAATGTTGCCACCAAGTCATATGCATATATGAAAGGTATGCAAGATGAAAAAGTCATGGCGTGTGCAAAACATTTTCCTGGTCATGGAGATACAGATGTAGATTCTCATAAAGATCTTCCTATTTTAAATCACGATAGAGAAAGACTTGATAGTCTTGAGTTAATGCCATTTAGAGTGATGTCGCAGTTGGGCATTATGAGCATGATGTCTGCACATCTTTCTGTTCCTGCAATTGATGATGAAGAAAACAGACCAACCTCATTATCAAGTAAGGCGATCAATGGTATACTTAGAGAAGAACTAAATTTTGATGGCTTAGTATTTACTGATGCATTAGAAATGCAAGGCGTGGCCAAACATTTTGAAACAGGCGCAATGGAAGTTGAAGCCTTGAAAGCAGGTAATGACATTTTGTTGCTTCCTATAAATCTAAAAAAGGCCATAGATAAAATTAAGGAAGCAGTAAGTTCTGGTGAATTATCTGAAAATGAAATTGACAAGAAAGTTTTAAAAATTCTATTGGCAAAACACAAGTTGAATCTAACGCGAAGACAGCATGTGTCAGGAGGAACAGCCTTAGATAAAAAATTAAACAGCAATGTCGTAAAAGCTTTTAAAGAGAAGTTGTATGAAAAAGCAGTTACGCTCGTTAAAGATGATGCTGACTTAGTTCCAATAAAGCAACCAGATAATCAAAAACTAGCATGTATCAGTATCGGAAATAATAAAGCAGGATCTTTCCAAAATACTATTGCAAAATTTGGAATTACGAAACTAATTGATCTGGAGAAAGATTTTTCAATAGATGTTGCAAAATCAACAGAAAAAAAGTTGACAGATTATGAAACCGTAATTATTGGTATTCATGATATGTCGATCTATAAAAGCAGAGACTTTGGCATTTCCAAAGCAGCCTTTGATTTAATATATAAATTGAACAGTACTAAAAAAGTGATTCTTGTATTGTTTGGCAGTCCATATGCTTTGCAATACTTTACGGATGTGCCTACCATTTTAATGGGATATGAGAATGACGACGCTATGCAGAAAGTCATGGCTCAATCATTAATGGGTGTTACAAAAATTGAAGGTGTTTTACCAGTTTCGCCACATGTAGCGTTTCCAGTAAAATCTGGATTGACAAGAAGTGGATTCTTCCGACTAGGTTATGCTACGCCTGAAACTGTAAACATAAATCCCGACACGCTGCTCCTCATTGACACCTTAGTCCAAGAAATGTTTGATGAAGAGGCTGCACCTGGTTGTCAGATTTTAGCAGCAAAAGATGGAAAAATATTTTTCCATAAATCTTATGGGTACCATACGCCAGACAAGAAAAAGAAAGTTAAAAATGATGATGTCTATGACGTGGCATCAGTCACAAAAATATTAGCGACCACTATCAGCTTGATGAAGCTTTATGATGAGGATAAACTGAATCTTTATGAACCTATAAAAAAATATATCCCCCATCTTGATACGACAAATAAAGGCGGATTAATTATTGAGGACATCTTAGCACACCAATCAGGATTACCAGGATGGATTGCATTTTATGAAAATACAATAGACCAAGAAAGCAAATCAGTTAAAAGGTTAGAGGAGTATTTTAGTGACACACCATCAGACTCTTTTCCTATGCAAATATGTGATAAACTTTACCTTAGAGCAGATTGGCAGGATAGTATTTACAATATGATTTATAATTGTGATTTAAGAGACAGACGTGATTATAAATATAGCGACTTGGGATTTTATTTATTTCACCAATTAATTGAGGAAGTAACACAAATGCCGCTTGAAAAATATGTGGAAGAGACTTTTTACCGACCGATGGGTCTTCAAAGTACCTTGTATAATCCTTTAGATAAAATTGATGCCAATAGAATATTACCATCTGAAGATGATGAATATTTTAGAGATAGAGTTGTTCATGGTTATGTGCACGATATGGGCGCAGCAATGTTGGGTGGCGTCAGTGGGCATGCAGGATTATTTTCGAGTGCAAGAGATTTGGCTGAGTTATTACAAATGTTATTGAATGGTGGCAGTTATGCTGGGAAGAATTATTTGAAACCTTCGACTGTGAATAAGTTTGCACGCCGTTATTATAAGTCAACGCGTAGAGGATTGGGATTTGATATGAAGGAATTGGATGAAGATAAAAAATTGAATATGGCAGAGGAGGCTTCATCAAATGCTTTTGGTCATCTGGGTTTTACAGGCATTTCTGTTTTTGCAGATCCAAAACATGATCTGATTTATGTATTTTTATCAAACAGAACTTTCCCGAGTATGAAGAATTATAAATTTGCTAAAAATAGTTACCGCTCAAGAATCCAATCAGTATTTTATAGAGCCATGATTAATACGCGAGCCTAATATGTCAGGATTATCATTCAACATTGCTCAGCGATATTTATATGGAAAAAAGTCTGCAAATTCTATAAATATAATTACAGGAATTTCTGTTTTTGGTATCTCAATTGGTACCGCAGCACTCATATTGATTCTTAGTGTTTTTAACGGATTAGAAGGTCTTCTTTCCGGTCTTTTTAATGCATTTAATCCGGATTTAAAAGTATTGCCATATGAAGGCAAGTTCTTTGAAGTTGATGACGAAACATACGATCTCATAAAACAAATTCCTAATGTTGAAGCTGTTTCAAAAACTATTGAAGAAGTCGCTTTAATCGAATATAAAGGAAGCAAAGAGATTGGTGTTTTAAAGGGCGTTGATGAGCAATACGTTAATGTAACCGGTCTTGACTCATTAATGGTAAGTGGAGATTTTTTTATGAAGAAAAATCAAATCAATTATGCCATTGTCGGTTCAGGTTTAAGAAACAAATTGTCATTAAGTATTGAAGATAGGTTAAGTCCAATGACGATATACATGCCCCAAAAAAAGAAAAAAATAATAGGTGCAAAAGAATTTAAATCAAAAGATATTTATCTAGCTGGTGTTTTTTCCGTAAAAAGTGATACAGACTATAAGTATTTGATTTCAAACATGACAGTTGTTTCCTCTCTACTGGATCAAAAGAAAAAAATAAGCTCGCTAGAAATCAAAGTTAAAGACAAAGCCGAAGAGGAAGCAGTGCGTGAAAAAATAATCGAAATATTAGGCGAAGGCTTTGTACTAAATAACAGATATGAACAAGATGAAGCTTATTTAAAAGTGATGGCCATTGAACGTTTGTTTAGTTTTCTTATAACTGGTCTTACTATCGTCCTTATAGCTTTTAATCTTGTGGGTGCTTTGTGGATGATTGTCCTAGAAAAGCAAAAGGATATCGCAGTACTAAAAGCGATGGGTTACACCAAGTCAGATATTAAAGCTGTCTTTATAAAATTAGGCTTGCTTATCACGTCTATAGGCATAATCTTAGGATTCATTATCGCACTGATTATTTATTACATCCAAAAGGAATACGGCATACTTGGTTTTTCAGATGGTTTTCTCATCGATGCTTATCCAGTTAAGATAAAAGTTCAAGATTTTATCCTTTCAACAATAACCGTTTTGTTTATTGGGTGGTTGGCTTCTTTATTACCAGCATTTAAAGCTGCAGATACCGAAATGGTATTAAAAGGGCAGTAATAGTTCCTTTTTCATTTCGGGTGATAAATCTCTAAAAATGTAGTATTACTGGTCTTTTTAACGGTTTTCGCAATTTATTTATATAAAAAAGACCTCATATGAGAGTTTGGCAAGATATGTGCTTGTATAGAATTGTTCAGATTATTGGAGAGGTAGTCTTATGTGATAAGATCTTCTTCAGGCCGGTTCGTAGGGGGAAAACTAGAGCCGGCTTTTTTTATGCCCTAAATTAAGGAATAAGGCTTATAATTGACACTTTTGGGTGAGTTTTGGCGCAAAAAAACTGATTACATTAGTATATATTTGTTGGAATAATCCCCATTATTAAAACTAAACATCAGTAATAGAAATGAATTACTTGACGAAATTGCTATTGATTTCCACTTTTTTATTTTTCATTCCCTCTCAAATTGATGCTCAAATTTATATTGAACTAGCTCAAAATAAGGATTTAACTTTCGATGAAATTGTTGAACAAACAGAACTTTATTTCGCGGACAGAGATAAAGGAAGAGGTTCGGGCTATAAGCAATTCAAAAGATGGGAATATTTTACAAGAAGATCATTAGACAGTGATGGTAAAATAATTGACAACTTTGAAGCACTTCAACGCTATAATAAGTTTGTAAAGAAAAATACATCTTCAGAAAAAACAATCGGACAAACATGGTTGGAAATGGGTCCAGAATCCGCGACCAATACATCAACTTGGTCTTCTCATATTGGAAGAGTTTCCGCTTTAGGCGTTGATCCCAATGATGCTGATCACCTTGTGATCGGTTCTCCTGGAGGAGGAATTTGGAAAACAACAAATCAGGGCACAACTTGGACGCCAATTTTTGATGACGGTGTTGTCTTATCAGTTTGGTCAATCGCCATAAGTCATGATAATAATCAACATTACTATGCTGGCGTTAGTGGTAATGGTGTTTGGCGATCACTAGATGGTGGCAGTACTTGGATTTCAACAACGGGAACAGGAGGAACTATAACCACACTATTGATGAATCCGAATGACCATAATATATTATTAGCGCTAAGAAATAATGGCAGAATATATCGTTCAACGAATGGAGGTCAGAACTGGACAGAAACAGATGTTGCCAATGTGATTACTGGGAATACTTATGATATGGAATTCAAAACCAATAATCCAAATATAGTTTATGTGTCCGGATCAAATGGTGTTTTTAAATCGACTGATAACGGCGTTTCTTTTACAGAATTAAGTGGACCTTGGCAATCTTTACCAGCAGCTTATGACAATCAACCTAAGATGATGGCAGTGACGCCACATGATCCCAATTATCTTTATGTTTTAGGGTCTAATTCAGGAGGGTTTGGTGCTGTGTACTTGTCAACGAATTCTGGAAACGCTTGGACAACACAAAAAGATGAATATTGTGATTGTGCTGCCAATTCAAGTTGTCCTACTCAAAATATTATGGGTTATAACCAAGGAAACTGTGGAGGTCAAGCACCTAGAGATATGGATATTATTGTTTCTGACACCGACAAAACTGAAGTTCATGTTGCTGGTGTTGAAACCTGGAAATCCACAGATTCAGGATTGACATTTACACAAACGACCGATTGGAATTTAGGAAATGTTTCATTGCCTTTCGTACATGCAGATATTGATCTTATGTACTATTTAGATGGTACCATTTATTTTGGAACTGATGGTGGATTATTTATTTCTGATGATGAGGCCGTAACTGTTACTGACTTAACAACAGGACTAGGAATCAGACAATTTTATAGAATTGGAGTTTCAAAAACAGAATTAGATAGAGTATCAGGAGGATCACAAGATAATGGAACAGGTGTTTTAAGAACGGGGACATGGTATGACTTTGTAGGGGCTGATGGTATGGAAACGTTTATTGACAAAGACAACGAGGATATCATTTATGCTTCTATTCAGTACGGTGGACTTTATAAATCGTCAAATGGTGGAAACTCCCTTACAGGAATAACTAATCCACCAGGGAATGGAGATTGGGTGACGCCTCTTGAACAAGATCCTATTCTAGCCAATACATTATATCAAGGGCGACAACAAGTTCATAAAAGTACAAACGGAGGAGGAGCTTGGGATGAAATTTCTTCGCTGCCTACACCAACCGCAGGATCTAATAGGCTGGTAGAAATAACCGTAGCTCCAAATAACAGCAATGTGATTGTAGCTGCATTTCAAAGATTTGTTTACAGAACAACAGATGGAGGCGCAACACTCAATTGGACAGACATATCTCCAAGTACAGGGTTTACAAATGTTAATTATATTTCTATTCATCCAACCGATAGCAATAGAATCTTATTGTCTTTGTCAGGAGGATCAAGTAAATTATTAGAGAGTACTGATGGTGGTTCAAGTTGGACAGATATTTCATCAGGACTACCAAATATTGGGTTGGAATGTGCAATATATGAAAATGGTCCTGGAGGTGATGATGGCATTTATGTAGCCATGAACCCAGGTGTTTGGTATAAAAGCCTTTCACAACCAACTTGGGACATTCTCGATGTTGGTATTCCAAAAGTAAGAGTTACGGAACTAGAAATTCAACATAATTTATTATATGCCGCTACTTATGGCAGAGGATTATGGAAAACGGATCTTATTGATGGGTTAGCATGTATTGTGAATGGTATTACAGACATGGGTGTTCAAGAATGTGATCAAACAAACGGGGTATATGTCAGAGCTGTAGAGGTTGATTATGACTATGCGCCATCAGGTGGGTTTTTAAATGTTAATGGAACAGATTTTACTATTACTGGAGGCCCACAAATTGTTTATCTGGATGAGACACTTGATGGAATGTCTGTAGATGTGGTTGCTTATTTTACCGATGAACCTTCATGTACATTAACTGAAAACGGATTATTTAATAATCCAACTTCTTGTCCATGTTTACTTAATGTAGATAACACAATGGTCGATAATTGTGACACAAATGGTACAAGCGATCCTGCTGATGATACGTATACGATTAGTATAAATCCCGAAGGGGATTATGTAAGTGCTACTTATTCAGTAGTTGGAGACTTGTCAGCAAGTAATATTGCTTATGGCACACCTTATATATTTGATAATGGTGGCAATGGTTATCCTGTTTCCAATGGCGAAATTTCTTTTGATATTATTGATGATGTTGACCCAACATGTTCAATAACTGGTGTTTCATTTATTACGCCTGACAACTGTTCATCTAATTACTTTTGTCAAGATGCATTTGAATTAACTACAAATGGAACATATACGGCCATTGGTCCAAGTCAAGGGGGTGGTGGTAGTGTGCCAGGAAGAGATGCCAACTGGTTTGTTTTTTATCCACCTTCCGATGGATTACTTACGGTAAGAAGTTGTCTTGAAGGTGTTGATACAAGATTGCATTTACATGAAAACAATTGTTCTAATTATGCTACACTGGTAACAATTGATGACAATTGTGAAATGACACCTGGAGGGAATACCTATGCTTCAGAAATTGTTGATTACTGTTTAGATGGCACAAAAGTTTACCTTATTGAATGGGATGACAGATGGAGTACTGCTTCTTTTGATTTTGAATTTACATTTACAACAAGTACATATTATGCAGATTTGGATGGCGATACATTTGGTGATCCTAACAACAGTGTAATGGCTTGTAGCCAACCAGCTGGGTATGTTATGGATAATACAGATTGTGACGATAACGATGCAAATAACTTTCCTGGAAACACTGAAGTTTGTGGTGACGGTACAGATAACAACTGCGATGGAAACATCGATGAAGGTTGTTCAACAGAACCTTGTGATGGAGAATTTTTAGTTATAAATACAATTACACAAAATACTTATAGAGCAGAAGCCACAATAACGTCTGATGCGGTATTAACGAATACGCAAGATATCTTATTTGCAGCTCAGGATGAAATAGAATTAACAAGTGGATTTACAGTTCCTGCTGGCGCAGAGTTTGAAGCTGTAATTGATTACTGTGTGCCAACGACATCAACAAATTCAAATGTTACCATCTCGAATGAATCATATGAAGTATTGAATGAAGTTGTTAAAAACGCTTTACTCAATTTTGATCTGTCAAAGGAAATTAAAATGACAATTAAAGATAAAGAAGGAACCCGAATTTCATTTGTCAATATTGAAAATAACCATAAAAAGACGATAGTCGAAGTTTTATTACTGCTCGATCAAGGCATTTATTTTTTAAATTTAGCAGACGAGAAAAACAGCTATGATCAGAAAGTTTTACTTTTAAAATAACCGATACAAAATAAATATGAAGAGCACATTTGGTTATTCTATTGTGCTCTTTTTTTATGGATAAACCCTTCCCTTGCTGCCATAATATAAATGAGCCCACTTAAAAAAATCAAGATATAAAATCTGTTTATAGCACCTATTATAAAAAATCCCAGAGCTATAAATCTGCCAATTGTAGAAGCTAAAACTGTTGCTTTTTTATAACCAAATTTTAGAGAAAACAAACCACGTAAGATTCGTCCACCATCCATTGGAAAAGCAGGAACTAAGTTAAATAAAAATAGTATCAGATTAATAGCAGCAATCTTGAAGGGAATTCCAAAGTAATCTGTAAAAAGGAACGTATCTAAGGAGCTGATCTGAAAATATTGATCTGTAAAAATGATCACATATAAGAAAGCGATAATAGCGATAACGAGGTTTAAAAAAGGACCCGCAAAAGCAATTATAATTTCCTTTCTAGGATGTTCCTTCATTGTATTCAGACGTGACAAACCACCTAAGGCACTGATAATAATATCTTTGGGAATAATGCCCAACTTTTTAGCAACTATAGCATGTCCAAATTCATGCAATAATACTGACAAAAAGAGTAATATAAATAAGACTGTAAATTGAAAAGTATAAAATGGTTTTACATTTTGATCAAAAAAAAGATAGATGAAAAATAATATGAGAATAAAAAAACTCCAATGCACTTTAATGTCGATGCCTTTGACCTCACCAATGTTAAATGATTTGTATATAAAATTATAATTCAAGATTTATTTACGATTTCGTCAATCTAAGATCAAAAGACTTTAAGTGTTTTAACATAAGTAAAGCTGCTAAAAATAAAATGATACCAACAATCATGTAAGCATAAATAATATTATTGCCTGTTTGAAAGAATGTCATAGTAAAGATAAGCATCAATACAATTCTGAATAACACATTTACAAAAAAGAAAACACTGCCTGACCTACCAAAATATTGATTGGGTACATTTTTAAAAAGATAAGTCATCCTGGCAATTCTTACGCCTGCATTCATAATGCCAATAAAGAACATCATTATAAAAAACAAGACAATGGAGTTGGAAAAACTTAATGTTAAAAAGATAGCAGATGTCAGAAAAGTCATTATTATAATAACAATTGGTATGTTGAAAACCCTAAGGAGAAATCGAATGGTTAGACCAACAAATATGGCGCCCATAGCATATGCCATTTTTGAATTTGAGTAAACATCACCACTTTCATTTAAATGGTTATTAACATAGGAAACGCCGAGATAGAAAGCTTCTAATAATACCGCTAAAAAAATACTATAAGAAAGAACGCCAAACCAGAAAATAGGTCTGTTATTCCATAAGTATTCTAATCCTATTTTTAGACGCTTGATAATCGATCCTGTTTCTGGTTTCCTTTCAATCAAAGGGGTGTACTTGATCATGAGAATGATTATAAAAGCAACGAAATACGTCGCGCTATCTATAAGAAATATTTCATGAATTTTCCATGCGCTGATATTAAAACCGACATTGATATTAAGTCCAAAAACTTTAAATATGCCGCCTTCTGTTCCTTCTAATAAAATAGTTGCAAAGGCCCCTGAAACTATAGTTGTGCATTGTCCAATAATCTCCAATATAGAAGAAATTCTTGAGTAATATTTTTGCTCTATGATTTCTTGAACGAAAGCATAAAGACAAGGATAGTGTATATTATAATTTAAAAAAGTCAATGTGAAAACGGAGGCGACTATTAATGGAGGAAGATCTCCAAGATGAAACCCTAAATAAGTGATAATGCCTATTAAAGAACCAACTATCGCAGTAATAAAAAGAAAAACAACTTTTCTATCATACTTGTCTACGATTGATCCACTGATTGGCATCCAAAACATAGATATGATTGTGGTTGCCATATAAACAATCCCAAAATATGCCAACATATCTTTTTGGGCAAAATACCAAGGTATCGCAATCATACTTATGCCTTGCGCAACGCCAGAAATAGCATTGGCAATAAAAATTAGGATGAGGGCTAACTTATTCAGATTGTTTTATTTATTGATCAGTGATGAAGAAAAAACACGTTCCATTTTTGTTGTAAAATACACATACTTTCCACGATAATCCTGATCTAGCAAGTTTAGAAATTTTTGCATTGAAGTCAATTTGTAGTGTTCAAACTTTTCTCCATTGGCAAAAGTAAACTGTACTGCAAAGGTATCATCGTCATCTTGCTCATTCAAATGAATAAAATTGATTTGAGTGCCCGTAATGATTTGTCCATCAATACATGGAGGCAGATAATCATTTTGCATCTTCGTCAACCAATCTTTCGAGAGAGTTTTTTCAATTTTTATGGTGATGTTAAAAACTATTGGATTTTGCATTTATTTTTTCACTTATAAATTAGGAATGAATCTGGTTGAGTCAAAGATGATTATAATATTTAAAAGATATTAACAATCTTTCTTGTTTCCAGTTTTTATTGTCGTCAGATACTCTTTTGGACTCATTACAGGAATGGATGAGTTTTTATAATCTTTTAAATTTCTAGTTACGATGATTTCAGATTGAGATTCTAAAGCAGTATAAAATTGGATGCCATCTTTGAAATCTTTAAATTGGTTGACATTTAAAGCTTATTCAATAATCTTATCATTAAGATCAAAAGTCTGAACTAATACTTTAAATTTTCCAATTATTGATCTGGCGCGTTTATTCTTTAAATTATCATTTAATATATAGTGGGTATTTACAATACTTATACTTGAAACAATCACTTCTGAAAAATGATTACAGCCCAGCTCTCAAGTGGATGATTTGCTATCCTTTGTTTGCGTATTGTTATTTTGAGTTTTTTGATTTAACTTTACTCATAAGGTTTAAACACAAGTAGAGCGGAAGTAATTATTCCATATTTACGCTCACTTTATCTCCTCATTACCCACTAAAGATGTTTATTATGAAATCATTCCGTTTATTACTGCCGATTATAGCCATTTTATTGCTTACGGCTTGTAGTAATGAAGATGTGCAAACACCACCACCTCCTCCAACACAGCCGCCAGAGTATGAACCTATATATGATTTTACAACTTTTACATTTTCGTCAAATGGAATGGATATAAAAGGAAAGATATATTTGCCTCCTTCACATGTAACCAATAGCGATTTACCCGCTATCTATTTAATAGATTATAAAGAACAGCATTTTCAAATTGCAGAAGATGAATTTGATCAAGTAATTAAGGGTGTCGAACAGATTAATAATTTTGATGCATTGGTTATTACTTTAGAGGAACACTCTGATATTGACGCTAATCCAAATGGATTTCTAAGTTACTATCAAACTTTTAAAGACATGACCAAATATGTTGATAGTATATACACCAGCAATACAAACAGAACTTTTATTGGTAGGGGAAGTGAAGGAGGGATAGTATTATTGACTTTTCTAAGTGAAGATTCAGCAACCTCAGTATTTGATAATTTTATTGCTACCGACTCCCCTTCCCAGTTTAATAATGTTTTATCAACTATGATAGAAAATGATGTTGTCCCTGAAAATATATCCAACAAAAAACTGCATTTTTCTTTTTCATCATCTAATGATGCTGATAACTGCAACCAATTAATAAACTTGATTAATTCAAAACAATATCCATGGTTAACTTTTAAATCAAGAGAATATTCAATGGATACCTACGAAAATGTATATACTTACTCCTTTGCTGAAGGTTTAAGTTTTGTTTTTTAAAGAAAGGATATATTGTTAAATTTTGGGAATTATAAACTCAGAAAATAACGAGCTCGAAGCACGAATTCTAAAGAAGAACGAAGGGGAGTAAACTAGTTTTACTTTTAACTATCAAACGATATTAAAAAATGAAGTCGTGATTTTGGTTTTACTTGAATTTTGCTTTCATTGAACTACTGAATATCATCACCACGCAAGATTCGATATCTTTTTCGGGCTTCGATAGCAAACGTACTGTTAGAAAACTCAAGGAAAAGTTTCTCATATAAAGGCTTTGCTTTTTCCAAATCCTTTAATTGGAATTCATAGATTTCGGCTACGTTGAACAATGCATTATCTGCCCTGATTTCTTCTGGGTATGTTTCATAAACTAATGTAAAAAGTTCGATAGCCTTATCTGTATTCTTTAATTTGTTATGAAGCAGTGCTTTTTGATAAATGATATCATCTGCGAGGCTGTGCTCAGGAAATAATTCATTTATAGAATCCAATTTTTCAAATGCTTCATCAAACTTATTTTGAACAGTCAGCAATTCTGATTCCGAAAACATCTTTAACGGGACGTCAGTAGTGTCTAATCCCATATTGTCCATAATGAAAATGGACATATCGATCGCATCGTTAGAAATTAATTTAGAAGTTGATGTTTTAAGAATGTCAAATTTTTCTTGTGCCCACTCAAAATTACCAGCGTAATAAGAAAGCATGGCATTTTTGAATCTGGCTGTTTCTCCTAAGTACTCTTCTTTGTATTTTTTCTCAACTTGTGAATAGAGTAGGGTAGCCTCCCAAATTTCTCCTGACATCAAATAGTAGTCGCCCAAGGCTATTTTACTGTTTGCCTTAACCGACTTAGTAATGGTACTCATTTTCACCAACTCATTTAAATTTTTAATAGCACCATTGAGATCGTTTTTATAAATAGCCAAAAAGTCTGCATATTCTTTAACAACTGTTTCTGTTTGTCTGTTTATTCCAAACTCATCAATAAATCTTTGGTATTCAACATCAATACTGTCTAGGTCTGATAAAGAATAATTATAGCTATCGGTAATCCTTTTTCTCTTTGCTTTAAGCAATGCTTTTTTAGAAACAATAAACAAATCATTGTTTAATGATTCATCCTTCGTCACATAATTATATGCTTTGATGGCAGTTTCAAAGTCACCAGCATAGTAAGCAATGTCACCAATATTTTTTACCCGCATACCCCCTTCATTAAATTTTCGATCTAATGAACGTGCTTGGCGCAGTGCTTTACCATATTCTTCTTTTTCAATATAAACCCATTGGAGCAATTCTGGATAAACAATATTTTCAGGATCGTTTTGAATATTTGCATAAAGTTGCTTTCTCAACATTTCCAATTCTTCATCGTTGACTAAAGACTTCTGAAGACTTGTTTTGTAATATTCAATGTTTCTAGGATTCTTATTGACAGCCTTTATGTAATGTTCTACCATTTTTGGCTTATCGCCTTTCTTACTGTAAAGAGAAGCGAGGTAAGAAGAAAATATGCCTTCATCCTTAAGAATTTTACTTCCTTTCTGATAAACTTCAATTGCCATATCATACTTAGTCAATCGCTGGAATGCGCTGGCTAATCTTTGGATACTTCCTCTATTTGCAGGAATATTATTTATAGCTTGCTGATAGACTTTATCAGCTTCTTCTGGCAAGTATTGTCTCTCTTTAATGTTTCCTAAGATCACGTAAAACTGCATTTGATCGGGCTTTATTTTAATTTCCTTTTCAACTGCTTCTTCCGCTTTTTTATAATCCTGCAATGCTAATAGACACTCGATGTAGTTTGTGAAGTATCCTGTTTGATGAGGTTGTTTGTCATATATTTTTTTGTAAATGATAGCGGCTTTTTCATATTCACCAGAACGATAATATTCGTTGGCAAGACTTTGGTTTTGACCAATTGCCAATAGCGAAAAACAAACTAATAAAAGTGTAAAAATGGTACGCATCATAATACTCAAAATACTTTAGGTGTAAATATAACGATGATGCAGTCAAATTGATTCTAAAAATGATGTTAAATGTAAAGAAATAGCCCTGTTAGCATGGTTAATCCAACAGGGCAAAGGATTTATTTTAAATCAAATTTGATCGGTAAAGTGAATAATACCTTAACTGGACGTCCATTTTGCTTACCTGGTGTCCAATTATCTAATTGATTATTCATGCTTTTGACAGCTTTTACAGCTGCTGGTCCGCATCCGCCACCGATATCAATTTTTAAATCAACATTTGTGATATTCCCTTTCTTATCTACAACAAACTGGATAACCGTTGTTCCTTCGATGCCATTATCAATGGCTATCTGTGGATATTTTAAATTTTTATAAATGTATTTAAGCAATTTCATTTGCGCACATACTTCTTTTTCTTTGTGTGTCCCTACCATATCTTCACATCCTGGAAAGCGAGGCATCTGTTCTGCAAACCGAACAATTGGTTCTTCCGGTGGATCAGGTGGGGGAGGCAAAACGGCAGGTGTTGGTGCTGGAGCTTTAGCCACTTCAATAACGGGATCTTCAATAGCTTCATCAGCATCAATTGTTGTATCAATAAATTTTGGTGTTTCGTCTTCCGGAATTGGTTCTTCTATTACGTCAATCTTTGGCGGTGGAGGTGGAGGAGGAGGTGGTTTAGGAGGCGGTGTTCTTGGCGTTTCTATTAACATTATGTCATCAAGATATTCACTGGTATCAGGAATATAAACTGCTTGTTCGTAAGTTGTCCAACTGAAGGCTAGTAACGTAAAGGTAATAGCTGATGATAAACCAAATAAGAAAATGGGTTTCGACCAAATAAACACATTGACATTATTACGTTTTACTCTTGAAGAAATAGATGTTTGATCCAAATCATCTGAATTTCTTTTGTTATTGGATTGTGATTTTAAGTAGCGACGTAAAAATAAAATTACGCTGAGTATAAAAATGGCAAGGCCTGTTATGGCAAGGAGCGTTTCCATGCCAGATAGTTGAAGATCTGTCATAATAAGTGATTTTTTCTAAAAGGAACTTGCATACAAGATGTGCAATAAACCAAGATTGGTGTATCGGTTAGAAAAAATAATTTAATGTAAAGTATTACTTAATGGGAATCCAGATCTCCTCTTCTGAATTTGGATCGTTAAGTTTTGTTTTTGGCCCCATGATTTCAAAGTGTGGACGATAATCTAAAGTGTAACCAGATTGGGGTAGCCACTCAGTAAAAATATATTGGAAGATACTGGGATCAGAGTTTAATCCTTTGTAATGAAAAACCGCATATTGTCCTCCTTGTAGATGAAAGGTTTCCATGTCAGTTGGAATATCATTATTGTCAGAAACTTCTGCGGCTGCCCATTTGATAAATTGAGCCTGTGGATCAAAAACCTCATAATAGTTTGCAGGATAAATACGCAGATCATATACATTGTCATCAACAATGTTCATGAT
Source organism: Saprospiraceae bacterium (assembly GCA_013001975.1). Classification (GTDB taxonomy): domain Bacteria; phylum Bacteroidota; class Bacteroidia; order Chitinophagales; family Saprospiraceae; genus RFSX01. The sequence continues at coordinate 51,537 of JABDKX010000111.1, forward strand.
TTCTTTTTTACGGGGCATAAAAGTTTTGAAAAGTTTAAATGTTTGATTGTTGACTATTGACATTTCAGTTTGCATACCTACCAATATTTTGTCAGATATATTTTTTATGATAGGCTCCATGCTTAAAGTTTTACCAAATTGAATAAAAAAAAAGAGGAACGCTAAGTTCCTCTTTTAATTATTTATTTCAAAAATTCGATACTCGATTTTATAAAGTTGTTGAGCTGTTCACCCTTCAACATGTTTTGATTCAACCTGGCCAGATCATATAAGTATTTAGCAAAGCGTTCTTTTTTATCTCCACTTTTCATCTTTAATAATTTGCTGGCAATCAACTCATGGTTTGTATTAATCACAACATTATGACTGTCAGGCATATCTTCTAGATTCATACCTTGCATTTGCTGCATCTCTTTCATTCTTCTCATAAATTCAGGGCGTGTAATCAATACAGGATGATCAGTTGTTGATAAAGGACGTAATTCAATTTGACCACCTCTCAATTCACCAAGAGAATCGACAAATAATGTTTTTACCTTTTCTTCTTCCTTTTCAGAAAGAGCAGAAATGGCTTCTTCATCTTTTTGAACCAATTTGTCAACAGTATCAGAATCGACTCTGACAAAAGTGATTTTATCTTTCTTAGATTCCATTTGCTGCATGAAGTGATTATCAATGATATTGTTCATTAATAAAACATCATAACCCGTAGCCTTTGCTGATTCAATGTAAGCATGTTGGTCATGTTCATTGTTTGCATATAACAAGACAGTTCTTTCGTGTTTGTCTGTTTGGTTTGCTTTTATTTTTTCAATGTAGTCATCATACAAAAACATATCACCATCTGTGTTTTTCAACAAACAAAAAGCATCGGCTTTTTTATAGAATTTTTCATCTGAAATCATGCCGTATTTTACAAATGTGCCCACATCATCCCACTTAGATTCAAATCCTTCTTTATCTTTTTTATAAAGCTGCTTTAATTTGTCTGCTACTTTTTTAGTAATGTAAGATGTGATTTTTCTAACGTTACTATCACTTTGTAAATATGAACGTGACACATTCAAAGGAATGTCTGGCGAATCAATTACACCATGCAGAAGTAATAAAAATTCAGGTACGATTTCTTTTACATCATCAGTAACATATACTTGATTACTGTAAAGCTGAATCTTGTTTCTCTGAATTTCTAAGTTGTTGTTTAATTTAGGGAAGTAAAGAACGCCTGTTAATTTAAAAGGAAAATCGATATCTAAGTGTATCCAAAAAAGAGGATCCTGACTCATCGGATATAATTCCTTGTAGAATTTTTGGTAATCTTCTTCTTTTAACTTGGAAGCTTTCTTTTTCCAAAGCGGTGCTGTGTTATTGATGATGTTATCTTCTTCAACTTCTTTCGATTTTCTATCGTCACCTTCTCCTTCCCATTCTGTTGTTGTCTTTGTTCCAAATCTAATAGGAATTGGCAAAAACTTAGAGTACTTATCCAGCAAAGATTGAATTCTATTTTTTTCTAAGAATTCAGTGCTGTCATCTGAGATGTGTAAAATGATATCAGTACCTCTTTCTTTGCGTTCTCCTTTTCCTATTTCATACTCAGGATTACCATCACAAATCCATTTGACTGCTTTAGCTGATTTCTTATAAGACTTTGTGTCTACTTCAACTTGATCAGCGACCATGAAGGCAGAATAAAAACCAAGACCAAAGTGACCAATGATGTGTGCATCATCTTGATATTTTTTTAAGAATGATTCTGCTGAAGAAAAGGCAACTTGGTTTAAGTATTTTTTGACTTCTGCTTCTGACATTCCGATTCCTCTATCACGAATCGTAAGCGTCTTAGCTTCTTTATCTAAAATGATATCGATGGTTGTATCACCGATTTCACCTTTAAATTCACCTTTTGAAGCCAGTGTTTTGATCTTTGTTGTAGCGTCAACTGCGTTTGAGATTAATTCTCTCAAAAATATCTCTTGATCTGAATAAAGAAATTTCTTAATAATTGGAAAGATATTTTCCGTTTGTACTGAGATTTGTCCTTTTTCCATCGTTTTATTTAAATTTTACAATGGTTATACTTAGTCAAATTGAGTGCCACGCCTGTATTCGTGACATATTGACACTATTAAACTCAAAAGCCAGTAAATAAAGGAAGTTTTGTCACTAATCAACATTACAAAAGTACTGGTCGATAATTGTCAAATTAGTCATAACATCAAAGGTAGCGGACAAACTTTGTTAGTTGAAAACAATTAAAAGTAAATATTATCTAAAGCATCATAAAGTTTCTGCAAATTCTTCTAAAACTTTAAAGAAATGAATGAGGTCTTCTTTTGTATTATTAGAGTTGACAGTCACCAAACGGACAAATGTTTGATCTTTGAATTTACCATAACCTACGACCAGCTTTCCTGCTTCATATAATTTGTTGCATAATTTTTCAGGAGACACTGATTTATAATTAAAGCAGATATTAATGCTGTTATCAAAACTGTATAAAGTATAATCTGGATTGCTTCTGACATATTCTCTGGCTACGTCCGCCAAATGAAATTCTTGGTCTACGATATCTCCCAATCCTTTTGTGCCAACAGATTTCCATAATGTCCAAAATTTTAAGGCATCATTTCTTCTACCACATTGCAAAGATATTTTACCAGGGTTGATGTCATTATCGTCACTTTGATACAAGTAACTTGCTTCGTTAGAAAATGAATCGTAGAGACAATTTTTGTGGGGTGTTAAAATGATGGAACACGTAATAGGAGTGCCAAGCATTTTGTGTGCATTAATTGTAAACGAGTCAGCCAAATGAGCACCCTCAATTAAATGTTTGTATTTATCAGAAAAAATGACTGAAGCACCATAAGCGCCATCAACATGCATCCACAGATCATATTGTTTGCATATTTCAGAAATTTTGATCAGTGGATCAAAAGCACCCATAACGGTAGTTCCAGCTGTTGCGTTTACAAAAAACGGTCTATAACCATTTGCTAGATCTTGTTGAATTTGAGACTCTAATTCCTTAACATTCATCTTGCCATGCTCATCACTCTGTATATATCTGATGTTATCTCTGCCAACACCTGAAAAGGCTGCATTTTTAGCAATTGAATAATGTGACTCAATCGACGAGTATCCTACAAGGTTGACTTGTCTGCCTTTGTATCTAAAATCAGGATCATATTTGTCACGTGCCATGACCATTCCCATATAATTAGTCATGGAACCACCTGAAGCAATTGTACCCAACGTTTCGGATTTAAATCCAACGAGATCGCTTATTTTATTGAGAATGTTTTTTTCTATTGCAATCATTGGTCCACCAACCTTATAGGTGTACATACTATTGTTAAGGAGGACAGACAATAATTCGCCAAGACTGGCTTTGCTTTTTCTTCCGCCAAAAAGCTGATTGAAAAAAAGTTTTGTAGAGGTGCGTGGGGTATTTAAGACAAGTTCAGTTAAAGCCTTTTCAAAAGCTTCTTCTTGGGTTGAGTCTTCAGGTAAGTCAAGATCAAATGTTGATTTTAGAGATTCAAATGGAATTTGTTTGACAACACCCGTTTCTTTTTCAGCTCTAATTAATTTTTCTGCAATACGATTAAATACTTCTAAATCTCTAGTCATAACTTAGCTTATTAATAAGATTAACAAGCTAAACACCAAATTGTTAATCGCTCACAAAAATAGATTCTTTTCTTATCTTCCATAATTTAAAGGCGTTAACTCTGATAAAATGCTTATTTAATTTAGAAAAATCAAAATATTAACGGCACATTTGTATTAGAACAAATATTTAAATGAAGCACCTGCATTTGGCACAATTCATAAGTTTCTTAAGATGGATATTCGCTCCATTAACGCTGCTGTATTTGTCAGATTGGGACCAAAAGGATATGTTCTTATTAATCATCATCATATTAGCTGGAATTACTGATTTTCTTGATGGTTATATTGCAAGAATAAATAAAAAGACAAGTTATTTAGGCGCTATTCATGATTTTACAGCCGACAAATTATTTGTTTTATCCGCATTGCTTGTTTTTAGTGTGGCAGGAAAAATACCTACTTGGGTAACATTTATTTTTTTATACAGAGAAATTGTAGTGATGGGTATGCGGATTTATACCTCATATAATAAGTATGAAATCAAGGCCAGTATTTTGGGCAAATTGAAAACAGCAATATTATTTGTAGGCTTGATGGCAATGTTAATTAACTTTGAATATTTTCTTTGGATAATATATGTTGCTTTAGCTTTAGCAGTCATATCATTTTTTGATTACTTTTGGAAATTTAGAAAAGTCGTTCTTTTAGAAAAATAATTAACCGTATTAAAACATTAAAATTATGAATGCAGGAAATGCAAATTTATTAAACTCGGTAGTTTTGGTTGGAATGGGTCTGTGGGGATATTTAGGATCTGCAACACCTTCAAAAACAGCCTTAATTCCAGTAGCGTTTGGCGTCTTATTATTCGTTATGACAAACTTCATTCATAATCACCATAAAATCGTTTCGCATATAGCTGTAGTTTTAACTGCTCTAATTTTAATCGCTTTGGTTAAACCATTTTCTTCGGCAATGGGTAAATCTGATACCATGGCTATGGTAAGATTAGGTATCATGATGTTGACTTCAGCGGTTGCATTGTTCTACTTCATTAAAAGTTTCAGAGAAGCTCGTAAGTCAAGCGCTGCTAAATAATGGCAAGTTTAGACGATAAGCTATACGATGCTTTTGGAGAGTTGGTCTATGCTTTAGCTATCTCAGATGGTGAAGTTCAAGAAGAAGAAATTCAAACTTTAAATGCTTTACTCGAGGATCATCCTTGGGCAAAAGAAATTAAGTGGTCGTTCAATTATGAAAAAAACAAACATCGTAATATAAATGATGTTTATAACAAAGTAAAGTTTGCATGCTTCGATCTGGGACCACATCCCGAATATGCAAAGATGTTAGAAGTCCTTGAAAAAGTAGCAGAATCAAGTTTAGGTGTTGTTGAAGAAGAACAACAAATAATTGATAAGTTTAAAGCAGATCTTATTGAGGAATTTATGAAGCGATAATTAAGAAGTTAACGATTGTATTATCAATTCTTAAGTTAGCTTTATTAGCTAATATCAACAATAAAAAAAGGACGTGCTCAGCATGTCCTTTTTTTATTTACACTTATTTATAATCACATTTTGAAAATTGAATGCACTTCAAAGTGTTGATCTGATTGTATTTTTAAATAATACATACCATCAGGAACATCATTCAAATTTATTTGGTTTTCAAAATTATGAATTTTATTCTGCTTCATTAATTGACCACTCTGAGAATACAAACTGTAGGTGGCATTAATTTGATTTGTTCCTTTAATATAAATGTTGTCTTCATGAATGGGATTTGGATATATTGCGAATTTCTTAATCGAAACGTCAACTGTAGAAGAAATATCATCTAACACAATATCCCCACTTAGAATGCTGCATCCATTTGAATCAGAAACTTGAACTTCATAGATTCCTGCGAATAGAAAATCTATATCTTCTTCTGTTGAAAGATCGTTTCCGTCAGCATCTCGCCAAAGGTAAACGTAGGGTGGTGTACCACCAGAAACGGTAATATCAATACTGCCATTATCGTCACCTGGATCAGGTTGAAAAATAAGAATTTCACTAAAAATCAAAGCATTATCTACTTCAGGATTTTCCACAAAAAGCTCTTCAGTACAGTTATTATCATCAGTAACTGTTATTAACACACCATCATTTTGAGGATTTGTATCAATCATATAAGGTGGCGTGCCACCATTAACGACAATATCTAATTGTTCTATTTCTCCAGAGCAACTATCAATGGCTAATATTTCTGCTTCAATAATTATGGCGCTGGGTTGTCCAACAGCGAAATTATCAACATCCATACAATTATCATCTAAGTCAGTTATTGTAATACCATAACTGCCAGCACCCAGCATTGTAGAAAAAACGCCTGTAGAAACTTCACTAATGGACGGATTTTCATCTATCATGACAATATATGATCCAGATCCACCAGCCACATTAATAATTATATCAGCAGTTTGATTGCCATCGCAAGTAATTTCATCAAGGACGTCTACAAAATGAGATAGATTATTTATTTCAGAAACAGTCACAGTAGTATCATACACGCAACTGCCAGAATCAGTGATGGTTAAGTCATAGTTACCTGCTGAAAGGTTTGTTAAGTTTGAAGGCATTATTGTATATGGAGGTGTTCCTCCTGTTACAGTTACATCAATTTCTCCTTCACTCGTATCACAATTTGTATCAGTCACTGTGACCTCGACCGTTAATGTGTTGCCAAATGAAAAGATGGATGTGTAACTAAGAAAAAATAAAAGGAATGAGGGTATAATTTTTTTCATAATGACTACAGGCTTTAGTTAAAAATCAATAGTTAAATTATTGTATAATATAGTCTTTACAAAATATATCAGGTAAAGTTCGTTTTTTATTTATCCAGTCCAATTTTTTTATCCTTGAAAACGATCGTTCGATGAGGAAAAGGTATTTCAATATTATGGCTATCAAACTTATCCTTAATTGTTCTTAAGACATCCCAGTGAAGGTCAATGGCTTTTTCAATATTTTCTGACCATACGAATGCTCTAAGTACGATGCTCGAATCACTCCAGCTTACAAGTTTAATTGGAACTGCAGATACGTTATCTTCTATCTCTTCTGAAGTCCGTTGATCAATGAAATTGGGATGATTAACAATTTCATCATAGATTATCTTTTCTGCAAGTTTAATGTCTGCATCATAAGCTATTCCAAATTCTATATGTTTTCTAATTTTCTCATCTGTTATACTGCTATTTATTATCGTTTCTTCACTTATGGCACTGTTTGGTATGACGATTCTTTTATACTCATAATCTCTAATAACGGTATGTCGAAGGGTGATTTCTTCTACTACGCCTCTTCTTTGGTTAGATAATTCTATGACATCTCCTATTTTGAATGGCTTAAAAATTAAAATAAATATACCTCCTACGATGTTGGCAAAAGCTTTTTGAGATGCAAAACCAATGACAGCTGCCAGTATGCCGGCACTTGCAAACAATGCGGTTCCTAATGATTGGAAGTAAGGAATTTTAGTAAAAATCCAAAATAACCCTATGCTGTAAAATATAAAGTTTGTAGAATTTTTGAGAAATATAAAGTTTGTAGGATGGGAGAACAATAGAGCACTGTTCTTTTTGATAAAGTAATCAAGCGTTTTTCTGGTTATAAATGAAAGAATCCATACAACCACGAAAGTTGAGATTATTAAAGTACCATATTCAATAACGATGTTCTTCATTTACTCTTTTCTTATTCAAAAAATACTGTGAGGTAAAGTTAATTATTTTATTTCCTAATACTGAACTAAATAAATGATGAACGAAACGAAATCCGAAGGATCAAACCAGAAGGTTTGGTTTCCGATAGCTATCGGAAGAGAACCGCGAAGCGGGTTGGTTTGACAATGAATTCAATGAATTCAATGATTCAATGAATATAATGAATACAATGATTCAATGAATACAATATTAACGAAACAATAAAAAGCGCCCTCCTTCGTCGGTCTCTATTTTTTTATGCTTCCAAGCCATCCTCAAAACAAGTTTTGGTCTGACTTGTATGCATAAAAAAAGACCACTCTGCGAGCGGCCTTTTTATTTGCTGTGAGAGAAGGATTGCTGCGCGATCCTTGAGATGGGGGGCTTAATTAAAAAGCGCCCTCCTTCGTCGGTCTCTGTTTTTTTATGCTTCCAAGCCATCCTCAAAACAAGTTTTGGTCTGACTTGTATGCATAAAAAAAGACCACTCTGCGAGCGGCCTTTTTATTTGCTGTGAGAGAAGGATTCGAACCTTCATGGGGTGCTTAGCCTTAGGACAAATATCAAGTTTGTGGTCAATCCTTATCCTACGTTTGTAACATTATCCCCACCCTCGAGACAAGAGGGCATGTCTGCCTAGTTTCATCACCTCACAGTATCGTTGTTTATACTTCGTTAAGTACAATACAAATTTAAGTACATTTCTACTTATGATGCAAATATTCTAATTAAAATTAGTAAAATATAGAAAATATCTAAGTATTAATATAATAATGTTGAAAATATCAAATTAAATATATCATAACACTTGTGTTCTTGAAAATATTTTACCTTAGGGACCTGACAGGTTGTACAACCTGTCAGGTCCTTAAATTTGCGCATCAAGTATACAGTTGTCATATCATTATTTTTACTGCTAAACTTTAAAAGTCAAGCACAAAACACTGGTCAACGTATTAAAGGAATCACAGTCAACTGCCCACAAGACTCATTTATACAAAATCCATACCTAGAAATATCAAAATTGGGCGCCAATTGGACTTGTATAACGCCTTATAGATATTGTAACCCTAATTCGTTTGATATTGCGGATCATGATGTCTTTAATTGGTGGGGTTTAAATATGTCAGGCATTGTACACAGTATTAAAGTTGCCAAGGCTGCAGATCTGAAAATAATGATTAAACCGCAACTGTTCCTTGAAAAGGCTTGGCCAGGTATTATAGATTTTGATAATGAAAGCCAATGGCTAGCATGGGAAAAACAATACACAAAATTTATAATGCAGTTTGTTGATCTTGCAATAAAGTACAATGTCGAATTATTTTGTGTTGGTACAGAGCTTAAAAACAGTGTTCAAAAAAGAAATGACTTTTGGGAAAATTTAATCGTAAAAATTCGAAGTCAATATGATGGAAAAATTATATACTCTGCTAATTGGGATAATTATAAAGAAGTGAAGTTTTGGACTAGCTTAGACTATATTGGAATCAGTTCTTATTTTCCACTTTCAGAATCTAAAAATGCAGTTCCTAAGAAACTTAAAAATTCTTGGAAACCAATAAAAAGAAAACTAATAAACTTCGCGTATAAAAAAGGGAAAAAAATTGTCTTTACAGAATATGGATATTTGTCTGTTGATGGTTGTGCAAACAAACATTGGGAAAATGAAGATAATATTAAATACCTTAGCGTAAATGAAACCGCCCAAGCCAATGCGTTAGTTTCTTTATACCAATCTTTTTGGCATGAGAAAATTTGGGTTGGGGGATTTTTATGGAAATGGTATCCAGATAGAAAAGGACATAATGATTATTTTGAAAAAGATTATACTCTGCAAGGCAAGAAAGCAGAAGAGGTTATAAAAAATTGGTTTAGTAAATGAAAGTATTAAAAAGAGTTTCCAGTATTCAAAAAGTATTACAACAAGAAGCAGCGAAAGGTAAAACGATAGGCTTTATTCCTACAATGGGCGCACTGCACATGGGACACATGTCTTTGATAGAAAAGTCGGTAAAGGAAAATGACATTACTGTAACCAGCGTATTTGTTAATCCAACCCAATTTAATCAAAAGGAAGATCTGGAAAAATATCCTAGAAACTTAAAAGCTGATGCCAAACTCTTAAAAGCACATGGCTGCGATTATGTCTTTGCTCCTCAAGTCTCTCAAATTTATCCGAAAAATATTGATACCTCAGTTAAACTTGATATCTCTCATTTAACTGAGAGCATGGAAGGTCCCAATCGACCCGGTCATTTTGATGGCGTCGTACAAGTGGTAAAACGATTGCTCGATATTGTTAATCCTGATCGTATTTATATGGGACAAAAAGATTTTCAACAGTTTAGCATAATAGGATACATGTTGAGAAAATTGAAGATGAAAACCAAATTGCGCGTTTGTCCAATTATTCGTGAGAAAGATGGCCTGGCAATGAGTTCGCGAAACGTTCGCCTTAAAAAAAGTCATAGACCAAAATGCTCTATTATCTTTGAAACACTAAAATATGCCAAGAACAATTTAGATAAGCGAAAGTGTACAACGATTTGTAAAAATGCTATGAAACGATTATCAGCGAAGCCATTTAAACCAGAATATTTTGAAATCGTCGATGGTCGAACGATGGAAAAAGTTAAGAATCCTGATGATCATAAGTTAATTGTTGCTTGTACGGCAGTTTGGGCAGGAAAAGTCAGACTCATTGACAATATGATCTTGAAAGGAAAAGTATAGAAATAAATTGAATATGTTATTTCACTTGGCTACATTTGTCACGAAGCATGAATGCCAATAAAAATAATCGGCTAACAAACCCACTTCTTTACAACCAGAACAAGTAAATATATTGTCTACTAAACTCAAAGATTTTCTCAAATTTCTAATTTTCCTTTCAATAGGTTTATTGATTTTATATTTATTGTATTCCAAACAAAATGCAGCTCATCTGGCAGAATGTGCTGAATTGGGAATACCAGAAAACGAGTGTTCATTAATTGATAAAATTGTTTCAGATTTTAAATCTGTAAACGTACTTTGGATAGGATTGATTTGTATAATATTTATGTTGAGCAACTTGTTGCGAGCTTGGAGATGGAATCAATTACTCGATCCATTAGGATACAAACCTAAAATAATAAATAGCCTAGGTGCTATAATGTTAGGGTATTTTACAAATTTAGCGGTACCTAGAATTGGAGAAGTTGTCAGAGCAGCGAGTTTGGCTAAGTATGAAAATATTCCAGCAGAAAAAATATTTGGCACTATAGTCGTCGATAGAATACTAGATGTAATATCCCTTCTAATTGTTATAGGGATCGCCTTCATTTTTTCTTTTGAAACAGTTGGCAACTATATTGCTGAAAAGTCTAACATCTCCATTCAAGCACTTATCTACTTTTTTATTATTGCTTCTATTTTAGGTCTCGTTGGATTGTGGATTTTAAAAAAATTTATAATTGACAGTGAATCTACGCAGCCATTTTTTCTAAAAATTCGCAAACTCATCTTAGGCTTTAAAGATGGCTTGTTGTCAGTTTTAAAGGTTAAAAACTTGCCTTTTCTTATTTTCAATTCAATAGGAATTTGGTTGATGTATTATTTAATGACTTACTTATGCTTTTTTGCATTTGAACCGACGAGCGAATTAGGTCCAGTTGCAGGATTGGTAACATTCGTCTTTGGAAGTTTAGGTATGGTCATTCCATCACCTGGAGGTATTGGTACTTATCAATGGTTGGTAACAGAAGCTTTATTAATTTATAATGTAGAATATAGTGATGCCTTCTCGTTTTCGAATATTATGTTTTTTACCATCCAGATATTTTGCAACATCGCAATTGGCGTTTTCTTTTATTTGTTTTTACCATTTTATAACCGTAAAAGCGATGAGAAAAATTTATCAACAGAATAAGAGCATAATCCACTTCTATCCTTCTGCACTTTTTTAGTATCTTGGTTTTTTTTCAAACTGAACAAAGATTAGATGAAAACGATTAAGGGTCCTGCGATTTTTCTTGCTCAATTTATGGGAGATGAAGCGCCATTCAATAGCTTGGATAGTATTTGTAAATGGGCATCTGACTTAGGATATAAAGGCATTCAAATTCCAACTTGGGAAACCAGATTGATTGATCTTAATTTGGCAGCAGAAAGTAAAACATATTGTGATGAATTGTTGGGAAAGATAAGATCTCATAATCTGGAAATCACAGAACTCTCGACGCATCTTCAAGGACAATTGGTTGCAGTACATCCGGCTTATAATGAAATGTTTGATGCCTTTGCTCCTGATGAAGTCAAAGGAAAACCAAACCAAAGAAAAATATGGGCAATCAACCAATTAACCCTAGCAGCGCAAGCTTCTAAAAATCTTGGACTCAAAGCGCACGCTACTTTTTCTGGCGCTCTGGCATGGCCTTTTGTTTATCCATGGCCACAACGTCCTGATGGCTTAGTAGAAACAGCGTTTCAGGAATTAGCCAATCGATGGACACCCATCCTAGATACTTTTGATGAAAATGGCGTAGATATTTGTTATGAAGTTCATCCAGGTGAAGATCTTCATGATGGTGTGAGCTATGAAATGTTTTTGGATAAAGTCAATAATCATACGCGAGCAAACTTGCTGTACGATCCAAGTCATTTGGTATTGCAACAATTGGATTACATTCAATTTATAGATCATTATCATGAAAGAATAAAAGCGTTTCATGTTAAAGATGCGGAGTTTAATCCATCAGGCAAACAAGGTGTTTATGGTGGTTATCAATCATGGGCAAACCGTTCAGGAAGATTCAGATCGTTAGGTGACGGTGAAATTGACTTCCAAACAATCTTTAGTAAGTTGTCACAGTATGATTTCGATGGTTGGGCAGTGATGGAATGGGAATGTTGCATCAAATCGCCTCAACAAGGAGCAGAAGAAGGTGCACCTTTTATCGAAGAACATATTATTCAAGTCACAGATAAGGCATTTGATGACTTTGCAGGTGGTGAAGTAGATAGGTCATTAATCAACAGGTCGCTAGGTCTGTAAAATAATTTTAATTTGAGAAGG
>JABDKX010000112.1 GCA_013001975.1 Saprospiraceae bacterium
CACGAAATTTACAAAACGTGTTAACAGTACAAGATCTGACATTACAATTTGGCAAGCGTGTTCTTTTTGATGACGCTAACGTATTATTTACCCATGGCAACTGCTACGGCGTCATTGGTGCCAATGGAGCAGGGAAATCAACTTTCCTTAAAATAATAGCTGGAGATAAGGATGCCAACAAAGGAACCATCAGTCTTGAGCCAGGAAAAAGAATGGCTGTTCTGAGACAAAACCATTTTGAATTTGATGAGGTAAAAGTATTAGATACAGTTTTAATGGGCCATGAAAAACTTTGGTCTATTATGAACGAAAAAGATACGTTATATGCAAAAGAAGATTTTTCTGATGAGGATGGCATACGTGCTTCAGAGTTAGAAGAAGTTTTTGCTGAAATGGACGGTTGGAATGCAGAACCTGCAGCGGCAGCTTTATTAAGTGGTATTGGTATAAAAGAAAAAGATCATGGTAAGTTGCTCAAGGAACTGAATGGAAATCAAAAAGTCAGAATCTTATTAGCACAAGCTCTTTTTGGCGATCCAGATATTTTAATTCTTGATGAGCCTACCAATGATTTGGATATTGAAACTGTGACATGGCTTGAGGACTTTTTATTGGATTTTAAAAACACGGTCATCGTTGTTTCTCACGACAGACACTTCCTTGATACTGTTTGCACACATGTTGTCGATATCGACTTTGGTAAAATAAATATGTTTACCGGAAATTATAGTTTCTGGTATGAGTCATCTCAACTAGCGCTCAGACAAAAGCTAGCGCAAAATAAGAAGACTGAAGATAAGCGAAGAGAGATGCAACAATTCATTGATCGCTTTAGTGCTAATGCATCGAAATCAAGACAAGCAACTTCAAGAAGAAAAATGCTTGAAAAATTATCCCTTGAAGAAATCAAACCATCTTCAAGAAAATATCCTGGAATCATTTATGAACAATCAAGAGAAGCTGGTGATCAAATTTTATCAGTTCAAAATCTTGCATACGAAGTAGATGGTGTTCCTCTTTTCAGCAATATCAATTTCACTATCAACAAAGGAGATAAAATTGCAATCCTAGCAAAAAATGGTTTGGCATCAAGTGCGTTTTATCAAATTCTAAATAACGAATTATCGCCTACTGTAGGATCTTTTGAGTTTGGACAAACTATAACGACTTCATTTTTACCTTCTGAAAATGAAAGTTTCTTCGAGGATGATCCCATGAGTTTGATGGATTGGTTACGCCAATTTTCTGAAGAAAAGGAAGAACAATATATCAGAGGGTTTTTAGGTAAGATGTTGTTTTCAGGAGAAGAAGTTCACAAAATGTCTAATGTGTTGTCGGGAGGAGAAAAGGTGCGATGTATGATTTCAAGAATGATGCTCAATCAAGGGAATCTATTGATGCTTGACGAACCAACTAATCACTTAGACCTTGAAAGTATTACTGCGCTTAACAATGCATTAATAAATTATGCAGGTACTGTCATTTTTACATCGCATGATCACCAATTTGTCCAAACGGTTGCCAATAGAATTATTGAAATCACCCCTAACGGTATGATTGATCAACTTAAGACATTGGATGAATACTTAGTTGATGAAAGAATTAAAGGTTTAAGAGAGGAGATGTATCAAGGCGTTTTGGTCTAGTTACTTCTTCCGGATTAAATTGATGCCATCATCTATGGGTAGAATAATATTGTCTACCCTATCGTCATTATAAATGTATTCATTGAATGTCATGAGACCTTGACCTAATTTGTCAACGTCTTTCGTGACTACTTTTGCTTTCCATAAAACGTTATCAGCTAACACAACACCACCTGGGTTTAGTTTGTCGAAAAGCAAATCGTAGTAATTTTTGTATTGCCTTTTTGCAGCATCTATAAAGACCAGATCAAAGGTGTCTTCTAATTTGGGGATGATTTCTGCGGCATCACCAATGTGCTGAACGATATCAATATGAGGATTCATTTCAGTTACATATTCGCTGTAAAATTGTTTAAGCTCAGCATTCTTTTCAATTGTAATTATCTTACCGTTATCCCTTAATCCTTCAGCTAGGCATAAGGTACCATAACCTGTAAATGTACCCAACTCTAAAATTGTTTGTGGGTTTAAAATTTTAGAAATCAAACTTAAAAAGCGTCCTAAAAAAGGACCAGAAAGCATTTTAGTTTGGGCTGTTATTTCAGATTTGTTTTGCAACTCTGACAAATGTTGTCCTCCTTCTTTTGACCATTTCTCACAGTAAGCTCTGATTTCTTTTGATGTAATATCTGGATATTTACTTTCGTCCATTTGAATACTTTTGTAAGATCGGATGACTAAATACAACCAACATAATCATTAAAACACCAAGATAAAAAGTCAAAGACATTTCATGGTGCTCATTTAAAATGACAATGGCCAATAAAATACCATAGACGGGTTCTAAGTTGACGACTAGGTTAGCATCAAATGCACTCACATGCTTAAGCGCTTTCATACTAATGACATATGCCAATGTTGTACAAAGCAATGACAATATGATAAGATAAATCCAGTCTGTTGGTGATGGCATTAATTGATTTATATCAGTTAGAACAAATGGCAACACAATTGAAATAAATAAAAACGCGCTGAACATTTCAATAAAGGTAATTTGGTAAGACGATGCTTTCTCAACGTACTTCTTGTTTAACGAAGCAAAAAGAGAGGCCAAAAAAGCAGAAATAAGACCAATCCAAATTCCTTTTTGCAAATCCAAATCGATATTCTTTGCTATCAATACCATTGGGGGGATAACCAACAAGCCTAGGACAAATTCCAGTTTACTAAATTTCTTCTTGGTGACAAGCGGCTCAATTAAAGCTGTAAACAATGAAGTTGTAGCCATTGTTGCCAAGACAATAGAAGCATTAGAATATTTGATTGCACCATAAAAAGTTATCCAATGCACAGCGACGATCACACCAATTCCTGCATAGATTAATACCAACCGCTTATCCATCTTTAAAATCTGCTTACCCAACTCTATGAAAAAGAGCAATGAGATACTGGTAATCAAAACACGCCACCAAACCAGATTAATAGCTGAAATGCTGATTAAATCACCCAAAATGGCGGTCAATCCATAAAGAAGTACAGCAAAATGCAACTGAAAATAAGCTAGCTTTTTCTTAGTCATCCCTGTGATTATGGCCTATTAAATGGCAAATATTAGTCATAAGCAAAATAATTTTTTCAAAATGAAAGATTGATTCACTTTTGTTCAAAGATTATCATATTTTTGGACTTATCTTTTGTATTAACCATTTATGACTCTTGATATAGGAAATATTGCACCCGCTTTCTCTTTAAAAAATACTGATCTCAAAGATATCAGCTTAGAAGACTATAATGGTCGCAATGTTGTTATATTGTTTTTTCCTCTGGCATTTACAAGTACTTGTACTGAAGAATTGTGCCACATGCGAGACAACATTAATAAATATAATGATCTGGATGCTCAAGTTTTAGCGATTTCTGTCGATTCCCCCTTTACTTTAAAAAAATACAAAGAAGAAAATGCATTGAATTTTCCCGTGTTATCTGATTTCAACAAAGAAGTAAGTCAGAAATATGGAGCTTTTTATGCAAATTTTGTATTAGGTTTGAAAGGCGTTGCAAAACGAGCTGTATTTATCGTTGATAAAAATGGAATGTTACAGTATTCAGAAGTTTTGGAAAATGCAGGAGATTTACCGAATTTTGACAGTCTTGAAAAAGCACTTTCAAATTTAAAATAACACCTTTAAATTTTTACAATGGCTAAAGAGTTAGATTCTTTATTAAACGACGCGTTAAATGGGGTTTTGGTTGAAGAAGAAAAAAAGTCAACTGGATTGCAAGTAGCTCAGTTATTAGTTTTTAATGACGATTTCAATACATTCGATTGGGTAATTCAATGTTTCATGGAAGTTTGTAATCACACTTTTGAGCAATCTGAGCAGTTATCTCTTTTAGTACACTATAAAGGTAAAGCCATTGTTAAGACTGGAGATTTCGATCACCTAAAACCAATGAAAGAAGCATTGGTTGAAAGAGGTCTTTCTGCAGTAATCGAAATGACGGTTCAAAGTTAATTGGCATTCCTTCTGCCAGATAAGGTAGATTATTTTCCACATCCTCTTCTATCTGATGAAGATGGATTTCTTGCGATTAGTTCTGATATTTCTGTTTCCAAAGTTTTACTAGCATATCAGTTTGGTATCTTTCCTTGGTATAACCAAGAAGATCCTATCCTTTGGTGGTTTACAAACCCCAGATTTGTTCTTTTTCCGGATCGATTGAAAATAAGTAAAAGCATGCGCTCTTATTTAAATCAAGATAAATTCCAGTACACTTTTGACACTGCATTCACCAAAGTCATGCAAGCATGTCGTCATGTCAAAAGAAAGGGTCAAGAAGACACATGGATTACGAACCGTCTCGAAGAAGTATTTACGGAATTACACAATCAAGGTTACGCTCATTCAGTGGAAGTTTGGGAAAACGAAAAACTAATAGGCGGATTATATGGTATATCTTTGGGAAAAGTTTTTTATGGCGAGTCTATGTTTTCTCTAAAAAGCAATGCGTCAAAATTTGGGATGATCAAATTGGTGCAGTGGTTAGATAAAAAAGGATTCGAATTAATCGATTGCCAGCAGGAAACAAAACATTTGGCATCTTTGGGCGCTGAATTAATTGATGGTAATACTTTTTTTAATTATTTGAAAAGCAATATTTTTAATACAACTTTAAAAGGAAAGTGGCAGAAGTAAACGCCATTTTAAATTAGTCCATGATACATTTTACAAAATATAAATTAAAGAACGGCCTCACAGTCATCTTACATAATGATCAAAGCACACCTTTGGTTGCTGTTAACGTTTTATATAAGGTAGGCTCAAAAAATGAAAGCCCCGATAAAACCGGATTTGCACATTTGTTTGAACACCTTATGTTTGGCGGATCGCAAAATGTTCCGGATTTTGATACGCCGATTCAAGTTGCTGGCGGTGATAATAATGCCTTTACTAATAGTGATCTCACCAATTTTTATGACATCATGCCGGCAGAAAATTTGGAGACTGCTCTTTGGTTGGAATCAGATAGAATGAAAAGTTTGATCTTCAGTCAAGAGAGTTTAGATATCCAAAAAAAGGTTGTAATCGAAGAATTTAAAGAGACCAGTATTAACAAGCCATACGGCGATTTGTGGCATGAATTATCTGCTTTGGTATATACACAACACCCATACCGTTGGCCAACGATTGGGTTAGTACCTCAGCATATTGAGGATGCAAATTTGGACGATGTCAAGTTGTTTTTTAAAAATCACTACAAACCCTCGAATGCTATTCTTGTGGTTGCAGGAAAGATAGATGAAGGCAATATCAAGTCAAAAATTGAACAATGGTTTGGCAGCATAGAGGGAGATAGCAATTTACCTCCAGCCATCCCAGAAGAGCCTGCACAAATTGAATATCGGCAAAAAACTATTTATCGCCCTGTTCCATCAAATGCGATATATTTGGCTTTTCGAATGAGCGAACGACTGCATAGCGACTTTGCAGTTTGTGATGTCATTTCTGAAGTTCTGTGCGGCGGTCGATCGTCAAGGTTTTACCAAAATTTAATCAAGAATGCCAATTATTTTTCCAATGTCGATGCCTATATCTCTGGGTCTATGGATCCAGGACTATTTATTATTGAAGGAAAATTATTAGATGATGCAGATATTGATCAAGCCAGAGAATTGATATGGAAAGAATTAGAAGACTTGACAAATTCATTAGTTGAAAAAGAAGAATTGCAAAAAGTAAAAAACGGATTATTAAGTTCTATTGCTTTTTCTGAAGTGAGCATAATTAATAAGGCGATAAATTTGGCTTATTTTGAAATGCTTAAAGATGCCGATATGATCAACAATCAAGAAGAAGAATACATTAATATCGTACCTGAAGATTTACAACGTGTTTCTAAAGAGCTCTTCAAAAAAACCAACTGTTGTGAAATACTCTATCTGAAAGAGTAGGACCTGACAGGTTGTACAACCTGTCAGGTCTTAAGCGGTCCTAAGTTATAAAACATCAATAATCATTGGCATCAAGCATTAGAACCTGTCAGGTCCTCTAAAACTTATTGTTCTCTTTAAAAGCAATATTCAACATCTTAAAATCCAGTTTTCCTTCGTTGGCCTTCAAATGATCCAAAATTATCATTGCCTTGGTTATACGTTTATCTATGTTTTTAACTTTAGCAACGATGTAGATTAGGCTTCTCTTTTTCCCATCTGTTAAATTTTCGAAAAAAGTACTTCCTTCGATATCTTGAGCCAATACTTCTTCAAATTCTTCAGGCATTTCCATACCATACCTACTGTTGTCGCTTTCTATAGAAACCATGACTTCTTGCCCAAGCGCAACTTTGTATTTTTGCATTTTTTCTTTGTTCAACATAATAAACCATCCTCCGTCTCCATCTGGCATAAGCCCTCCGTGAAAAGGTTTGTGATCATCAATTTGACAGATAGTTCGCTTGTTTCCATCTTTAGCTAATTGCTTAAAAATCTTTTCAGGGATCTTCACATGATAGCTCCATAAGCCTTCTTTAAAATTTGATATCTCCGTTTTAAATTTTGGCATTCTACATTTTTGAATCAACAAAATATTAAACTTGTTGAAAGAAAAAAAATGTAAAACCTTTTTGTAAGTACTTTATTACTTTTGTCATATGGTTGATCCTAAAAATTTATGGGTAGGCGATGAATTGCGCGTTAAATCATCTGGAAGAATAGGCACATTTGAAGGTGTTGCTGGAAACGGCAAGGTGCGTGTCAAGTCAGGACCAAAAATTTATTTAGTGGCTTCAACAAATCTAGAATTGTATACGCCATTAGAAGATCCTGTGACAGATCTTGGAATTGAGGACATTGATCTTGAACATAAAAAAAATAATTCAACAGAAAAGGTAGGTGACGCTATTGATTTACATACTGAAAAACTAAGTCCTGAATTATCAAATGCACTGCCAGAACGTATCATTGATTTACAAATAAGCAGTTTTGATATATACATAGAAGCGGCCATTAAAGCTAAGAAACATATCGTGACAATTATTCACGGAAAGGGAACAGGCGTTTTAAAATCAATTGTCCATCAAAGACTTAAAACAGAAGAAAAGGTGTTTAGTTTTCGCGAATTAAATGATGGAGGCGCCACTGAGGTGGTATTTTATTTTTAGTCAAACTTAATGGTTCCCATCGCATATTTCCTTCTCCATGTACTGCCAATAAGCATATACTCATCATTATATCCAGAAAAATAAGTTGTGAATTCTAAATCAATTTCTCTGTCTGAAAATAGTGTTTCTCTTGTTTCGATTGCACCATCCTCACCGATTACAACCAAGTCAGTAAACCGCCTTCCTTTTTTACCCATATCCTTTTTTTCACTCCTTGATTTGGTATCGTTAAAAACCAGATAAGCTTTTCCTTTATTTATAGCTAAACTATATGAAGTATTGTATTGTGAAAGACTTGCAAAAGTTTTATCTACTCTTTGAATATTCAACATATTTCCTTGACTATCAAATTTTGGAATGATAATATTGTTCGTAAAATAAGTGATTTGAACTTGTCTTGTTGTTCCAAATCCTCCAGCCCCAAAAGCCGTTCTTCCAAATTGATCTGTGTATGTTGTATTAGTGCGGGTATATGTTTCTTCTGCAATAAAACCAATCGTGCCGTTATCATATTCCAACATATCTTTCAATCTGTATCGCGCATTTAATCCTTTGCCTTTTTTCAGTGCTTTATTGGAAACCAAGCCTTTTATAAATTCATCTTCAAACTCATGAATTTTTATTTCATGTTCCGTAAAATCCCTGTCCCCATATGTAAAAAATACACCATTGATTCTGCCAGAACTAAACTCATCTGTTGTATAAAGTCCAGCCATCAAATATTGGTCTGTATTGTTATTAGGAAAGTAGAGACCAACATCAATGGGTGCTTTGCCCTTGTCCAAAACTACATCTTGACTTAAAATTCCTTCTTGATTTATGTGATAAATTGTAAATACTTCCTCAGGAAGATTTTTAGATTTTTTACTTCTTATTTTTGATGACCTATTTTTTTCACTTTCACCTACTAAGTATATTTCACCATCATTAGTGACTCTTTGTTGATTAATAGTTGCGTTTTTGTCACCAAACTGATAATAAAAGACATCCTTCCAAAGAAGTTGCATTTGGTCATCAAAAACAGATATCGCAACTATGTCATCATTTTTCTTGCGATTCCGTTCAAAGAATTTAATGAAGGCTACCTTTGAGCTATCTTGACTAATCACATGATCACCTTTGACTGCGCCCCACTGATACTGATAACCTAAGAATCCTGATTTTAATTGGCCTTTATCCAAGTTTTCTAAATTATGAAAACAGACTTCTTTAGGCTCAACAAACCTGTTATTGATTTTTTTGCTGGCATGAATAATCCACTCCTTGTATTTCTCTGAAAACTGGTGCATGTATAGGTAGGTCCCTGATTTTGTTTGAACCGCACCATTAATTCCCAATCTTGTTTTATTTCTAATATGCTCAAAATCGTATTCTAGAATTTCTTGATGATTGAGATCATACGTTTTAATCGTATTATCATTTTGAGGATCCATTATCATAAAATAGTTGTCATCATGTAACCCGAGAAATTTATACTCAGAAGCGTTCATGCCTTTTCTAGAATAGGTGGGGCCCCAATCTACTTTATAATTTTGTGCAAAAGTCTGTGTAATAGGAAGTAAAAAAAAGAAAAGTAAAAATTTGCTCAAATAGTGCATACATTAAGTGCTTTAATATAAATGTGAAGATATTTATATTAAAGCAATAATGATAGACTACCCTAAGTTAAAAAAACTATAATTCCCGTGAATAAGTCGCAACCTGAGTCTTAGATTTTAGTAAAAGTTTAATTACGGTAGTGTAACACTTAACTGTGAATCATTAAGCTGCCTAACTTCTTGTGACTCAACTTCGTCTCTTAAAACAAAAATATCATTGACGGTTACATTAAACTCTCTAGATAGTTTTAATGCCAATTTAGCTGAAGGCACATAGTTTTGTGATTCTATAGCGTTAATTGTCTGTCGTGAAACACCAATTTTTTTTGCTAATTGAGCTTGTGTTAAATTTTTGATTGCGCGGTGAACTTTTAAATTATTTTTCATGTCTGATCTATTTGGGGGGTTTATCAATTTAAGAAAATCAACTACCGTAACGTTAGTATACGTCACGGTAGTCTTATTTAAAATTTCGATCTTGCCAACTTTTTGGCAAATGCATCAAAAGACGAGGGCACCTTTCGACACATATGGCCGAGATTTTTATTCGAATGTAATTTTTTCAACTTTGGACCAAGGGATGTATTCTTTTTTACTATTATCGATTACAATAATGCCATCATTAGATTCTGAAACATCCACCTTATCTTCAAACAGCATTTGTTCTCCATTGGTCAACACGACTAATGATTCATTCCTATTCTTTGGGGTGATGCTTTTAATGGCACCAAATGGAATGAAGTATTCTATATCATCAATCATCCCATCAAGTATTTCAAGTTCATACTGTTCATCTAAATCAAAAATGATTTGTCCAGTATGCGTGTCACCTGAAATAGTTTGAACAGATGCATTTAGAACTTTGCTACCATTATAATCATTGTATCCCAATTCAATGTTGGAAGGAATTTCTGTAAAGGTTATTTCTTCAAACTCATCCCAAGGAATATCAACTCTTCCATAATTAGGCATATTAACAATGATACCTCTGTTTTCATCATTCACATCATTGGTCCCGTCTAATTTAAACGAGCGACCTGACTTCAAGGTTACATCACTGCCTCTAAAAGTTTTCTTAATAGATTGGATTTTTCCAAACTCTATATCCATTTCTCCATCATCGGTATGGCCATTTAACTCATCGTAACTCAATCTTTCATCATGATCCCACTGAAGAAAGCCTTCAAAAGTCGCATTATACGTTTTGACTGTGCCATAAAGCGGATCACCAAATCGACTTTCTAAATTACTAGGCGTCTCCATAAACTCAACCCGCTTAATCTTATTCCAACCAAGTTTTATTTTTCCTAATTCTTCATCATAAACTTGAACTTTGGCTCCCACGTCATTCGAACCTCCTTCTAAATCATAGTGGTCTCCATTTTTAAAGGTCACCCTAATCTTTTCTTTTCTTTTAATGTCTATTGATTTAATATCACCAAATTGACAAGCAAAAATATGTGTGTGATCACTGCTATAATGCCACCTTTTATTCCACATCTTGCTCCAAGAGCTGTTATTGGATTCGTAATCTTTGTCATTTAAATCGGAGACTTCATCCTTTGACAACCACTTTAGGTTTTCGTTTTCAGGCTTTGTTGAGTTGAAGAAATCAAACCAAAATGCCTCTTCTGTTCCCCACCGGATTTGTCCTTGATAGACCTCATCACCATGTGTGATAATTTTCCCATAAATAAACTGAGAAGAAGGGCCTTTTGAAAATGAAAATTCTATTGAAGAAAGTAGAAGTGCGTTTGATACAGCTAAAAATAAAACTGTTAATAGTTTAGTTTGCATGATAGGTTTTTTATTGCTTTTAAATCAGAATATCTGTTTTTAGACATTCAATTGATCAATACTTCAAATCTGCACTATTATTATAAAAATAGGTATCAAAAATTGACGGACAGGTATATAGCTATGATGAATCGGACAAATTATATGTTGACGAAACGTACTCTTGGGTTAAAACAAGGTCAGCGGTTCATCATTTTTTCTTTCTAACAGCGATTTGTCATTGTTCCTGACATTGTTCACTTTGTCTGAAACTGGGTAGGCAATAAGCAATTCATCTGGATATGGGGCTATCATTCCTACTAAATCTTCAGGAGATAAATCTTCAGAAAGCCATAATTCTTCTTGTTCTTCAGTAAGAATAGCGGGCATCCTATCATGAATATCTTCTACTAATTTATTAGGTGGTTGTGTAATTACAGTAAAGGAATAGATTGTTTCACCTTGAGGAGAAATCCATTTTGACCATAAGCCGGCATAAGAAAACAAGGATCCATCTTTTTTCTGTATTCTAAAAGGTTGCTTGATTTTTCCTTGCCTTTTCCATTCATAAAAACCATCAGCAGGCACAAGGCATCTTTTATTAGAAACTGCTTTTTTAAATGTGTTCTTTTCCAAAACAGTTTCAACTCTTGCATTAATCATTTTATAACCAATCTTAACATCTTTTGCCCAAAAAGGAATAAATCCCCAACGCATAGCTTGAAAATGTGTTTTATCAGATTGTGTAATAATGGGCATCATATGTGATGGTGCAACATTAAAATTGGGAATCGGATTATAGCGTTCTAAGTCTTCCGAATAAAATGTTGCATTAAAGCGTTCTTCTAATTCCTTTTCAGTTTTTGTTAAAGATGATCGGCCACACATAAGTCTGTATTTTATTATGAATATAAAAAAAACCTCGTTTAAATAATAAACGAGGTTTTCATGCAATTGCATATTTAGTCAAATATTTCTTACGATTTCTTTTTTACGTAGCAGTCAATTCCTTTCTCTTTTAAACTGCTGGCGGCTTGTAAAGCATCACTATAACTAGAGTACCTTGATGCAATAACCGTTCGGTAATTCGAGCCATTAAAGATGGCAATCTCTGCATTGTTGTAACCCATGTTTTTCAACTTAGATTTCATTTTATCTGCATTAGTCTCTACTAAATAGTTGCCTGAAATTAAGAGGTATTGACCTCCAGAAGATCCAGAAGAGGATGACGTCGTTGATTTTGTTGTAGAAGATTTTTTAGATGTTGATTTAGAAGGTTCGTCTTCGAAAGGTTCATCTTCAAACTCAACATATGACTCTTCTTCACTATCATCATCAGAGAGCCCCAGATCATCATCTTCAAATAATTCTTCATCAACTTCCTCCAATAACTCTTCACCGTCATCCAGTGAGTCGTTTAACATTTCAATTCCATCATTATCATTTTTCTTATTTTGACAAGACTGAAACACAGAACTCATCCATATATAAAAAAGAGATAAAGCTAAAATTGACACTAAAATTTTCAATAATCTATTCATATTTATAAAATATATTATAAAAATACATAATATTTAATAAATAGGTAATCAATTGAATAAACAGAATTAAAAAAGAGACGATTCTTTAATAAGAATTTTATAGTCATTTATATTATTCTTTCTTATTTTGATTTAAAATATATAAAATGCGCAGAGGGTTTGTTATTTTTTCGATTGTTGCATTAGCCGCAATTGCCTTTTTAAGCTATAAAATCAACATTAAGATTTTATGGACATTGGTATTGATCGGGCCATTGGTCGTTTTAGGCTTCATTGATATCTTTCAAAATAAACAAGCCATCAGAAAAAATTTCCCCATTGTCGGAAGAAGTCGATACCTAGCAGAATGGCTCCGTCCTAAACTATACCAATATTTTGTTGAGCCAGATACTGATGGCCGACCTTTTTCCAGAATTCATCGAAATATCGTTTACCAAAGATCTAAATCTGTAAATGATACTGCTCCATTTGGAACTCAGCTGAACGTTTATCAAGAAGGTTATGAGTGGATGAACCACAGTATTGCACCTCTTGACCATCATGATTTACCTGAACATCCTCGTGTTTTAATTGGCAGCAAAGCATGTTCCCAACCCTACAGTTGTTCTATATTTAATGTATCAGCAATGAGTTTTGGATCTCTAAGTAAAAATGCTGTTATGGCTTTAAATGGTGGTGCTGCACTAGGAAATTTTGCGCATAACACAGGTGAGGGAGGTATTGCAAAATATCATGATAAATTTAACGGTGATCTTATTTATCAAATAGGCACTGGTTACTTTGGATGTAGAACAGATGATGGTAATTTTTCAGAAGAACTTTTTAAAAAGCGAACGGCTGCTGCTAATGTCAAAATGATTGAGATTAAATTATCTCAAGGAGCTAAGCCTGGACATGGAGGAATTCTCCCAGCAAGAAAAGCAACGCCAGAAATTGCAAAAATCAGGAATATAAAACCTTATGAAGCTGTATTATCGCCTCCCTTTCATAAAGCTTTTAAAGATCCGAAAGGATTGCTAGATTTTATTGAAAAATGTCGAAACCTATCGGGTGGAAAGCCAGTAGGTTTTAAATTATGTATCGGTCATAAAAGTGAATTCTTAGCTATTTGTAAAGCTATTGTTGAAACAGGCATAAAGCCAGATTTTATATCTGTAGATGGTGGAGAAGGCGGAACAGGGGCAGCACCACTTGAATTCAGCAATTCTGTTGGTGTACCTGCAAAAGAAGGGTTATCGTTTGCTTATAATGCCTTGGTTGGATTTAATATAAAAAAAGAAATAACCTTGATCAGTGCGGGAAAAATACTTTCTGGTTTCGATATTTTCAAAGCCATTTCACTTGGTGCTGATGTTTGTTATTCTGCCAGAGCTATGATGATGGCCGTTGGGTGTATTCAAGCTTTAGAATGCAACCACAACACTTGCCCAACAGGTGTTGCTACTCAAGATCCTGAACTTATAAAAGGTCTTGATGTCAATGATAAAAAAGTACGTGTTGCAAATTATCACAAGGAAACCGTAAAGTCTTTTGTTGAATTGTTAGCTGCAGCAGGATTAGATAATCCAGATAAAATCAATCGTACACATGTGTATCAAAGAGTAGATCAACATTTGTCAAAAAGTTATTTTAGACTCTATCCATACATTCCTGAAGGGGCTTTATTGTCTGCAGAATCAGTTCCAAAATCTTGGAAAGCTTACATGGCAATGGCAGATTCCAACAGTTTTAGACCGAGATTTGAGGTAGTTTACATAGAAGAAGACTAAAATATCACTCTTTTGAGGGATGAAAAAGACAAATAACATCTTGATATTTGTTATACAAATAGTATAGTGTTAGTCGTAAACTTTCAAGCCTTAACTAAAGCGTTAAGGCTTTTTTATGTCCCAATGTTTAAATCTGCTTCAAGTTCAAGGATATCAGATAGGTAAATTTGCTCTATAGCCTCATATCTGAAACCGCGCATTGCATTCCTATCCTCAAATTTTTTCTTTGCTATCGTCAGTTGTTTTCTTGCTTCATCCAAATCTCCTAAAAAACAATAGGCTCTTGCTAAGTGAAAATGAAAATCCGCATTCCCTTCTTCATATAAAATACCACGTTGAAGGTTTTGAATCGCTTCTTGGTACTTGTCCTCCTTTAAATATACTATACCCAAATAAAGGAAAGCTGTTTCATCAACAAACTTATCTCCTACTTTCTTTTTATCATCTTCAATATAAATATTAAAATACTCTATGGACTTATTATAATCTTTCAAACCCAAATAACACAAGCCCCTTAAATAATCAACGCTCGTATTTTGAAGATAATCAACCTGGTTTTTTGTAAGTGTGTCCGTGGCATCTAAGTCAAACAATGCGCCTGCGTAATCTCTAACATAAAACAAGCGATCATAAGCTCTCCAACCTTGCCAATTTTCAGGATTAATTTCAATAGCCATTCTCATGTTTTCACTCCATTCGCTGTAAAGACCTGCATGTAAATATGGCAATGATAATTCGCGCCAAGCCTGATCATTTTGAGGATCCAATCGAACAGCTTTTTCTAAAATTCGCATTGCCTTTGAAGAACCACGTTCCGTTAGATTAGCTAGTCTGACATAATCTTTAGATAATTGCTTCTTTTCTTCAACCGTCATCTTGTGAAATGTCTCTTTAATAATATTATCACAGGACATGAAAAGGAAGGAAGCCAAACATAAACTAAGGCAATATTTCAACAATCTCTCCATTGATAATTTTAAATGTTATGTGATAAAAACTATCATAATTTGCATCTGCAAATTCAATGGGTGTCCAATCCTCTAAACTTCTTACAATATCTAATAAGTGATTAACTGTATAGTCATTAAAGTTTACTTTTTTAAAATCTATCCCTACTTCCTCCGTTCGAAATCGACCGATCTCTCCTTTGCAATTAATAATAAATCTGATGGTAACATATCCCGATATACTTGTATATCCATTATTGTTAAATTGATCGAGAATCATTTGTCTGAGCGTATCTTTTCCAGATGTAAATCTTGCAGGAGATCTGCCGTAATAATAAGGAAATATTTTTTCGTTATAACAGACCTTAAATCCATCGTCATCAGAAAACATTTTGGCTTCAATAACACCGATATGGGTTCTGTGTGGATTAACTAAATAGTAATCACATCCAAACAATGAAAAAAAGAATAACCCTAATATGAAATTTTTCAATTTTTATTTTATCTGACTCTAAGTTGTAGAAATGAGCATTAAAATTATACTCTGACTATAAAATTATAATTGTATTAACAAATTGTTTATGATTAGGATACCAAACAAGAATATAATTATTGAAGACGTAATGTATAGTCAAAAGAAATTTGTCTTCTTCCATTGAAAATATTTTCTTGAATATCTAAATCTAACGTGTTTTAAATGTTTATTCGACAATTTTCACTAACATCATCTAAGAATTTTATATTCTCAATGACACCAAATTCTGATAGCGATAATTTTAAGTTAAGTTTCGTGTATTTTTGAATAAAAAAATGACAGTGGATAACCTTGAATCACTCAAATACCCAATCGGCAGATTAAAAGTTCCTGAAAAGGTAACGCCTGAGGACAGAAGCAATTGGATCGCTGCTATTGAAAGACTTCCAAGTTCACTTGAAGCTCTAACAGGTCATTGGAATGTTGGACAATGGCATACGCCTTATCGCCCTGGTGGGTGGACTGCGCATCAATTGGTTCATCATATCGCAGACAGTCATATGAATAGTTTGTTGCGATTTAAACTAGGGTTAACAGAAGATAATCCAACGATTAAACCTTATGATCAAGATGCATGGGTAAAGATGAAAGATGTTTCAAATTTACCCGCTTCTGTTTCATTACAAATAATTGATGGGATCCATAAACGATTTGTAAATGTATTGAATAATATGTCTGACAATGATTTTAAGAGAACGATTTTCCATCCTGAAATGAATAAGACATTAGATTTAAACTTTATGTTAGCACTGTATGGGTGGCACAGTGACCACCACTACATGCATTTAAAAAACTTAAGTAAATCAGAAGGTTGGTAGTATTAATGATCATCTCGTCTTGAAACAACCGAATAAAATAGAATTAATCCAAGTCCACCACCGACGAAAGAAAGCGGTAAAATTGCCAGGCCTTCTTCGATGCGCAAAAAGGATTCAAACAATACGCCAGTGAAAAACCCAAGGCCAGCTCCTGTAAAAAACATACCATTTTTTAACGCATTAGATTTGTTATCTAAATTTCTTTCAACCAATAAGTCGGCAGATTGTCCACTATCGATCAATGCCATTCTTTGTTGATGCTTTGATTTATATCTCATATAAATAAAAGTGATTATTGATCCAAAAAAGCCTACAACAGCGAGTAATCCAATTAATTCTTCCATTTTATTATTTTTTTGCCTCTAAGACGCATCGAATCTAAACGAGGTTACACTTTTTCTTTACTTTCATTTTATATCTTGATTTAAATAGTGTAACCTCTATAAAATTATATACGTCTAAGGAGCATTAATAACTTATGAATACAGATAACCAATTAATTCAACAAGTCTTGGATGGCCATCAAAAAGCTTTTGGTGAGTTGGTTAAACGATATCAAAACAAAATGTATTCTGTTTGCTTAAGTATATTAAAAAAACCAGACGAAGCTCAAGAGGCCACTCAAGATACCTTTATAAAAATGCATCGATCTTTGGACAAATACAATGCAGAAGCTAAATTCAGTTCGTGGCTATATAAAATTGCATATAGAACAAGTTTAGATTATTTGCGCAAAAGAAAAAGTACAGTTGACATTGAGGTTGTGGATTATGCAAGTTCGCATCAAGAGAATGGAACGGAAGCAGCCATCAACAATGCCGAATTGACAAGTCAGTTACAAAAAGCATTAACTTATTTGAAGCCAGATGAAGCCGGGTTGGTCAGGATGTTTTACTTAAAAGAGTTGTCAATTAAAGAATTAGAAGAAGTGACAGGAATGAGTAAAAGCAATATTAAAGTAAAATTATTTCGTGCGAGAAAGAAGTTGTCTGAAATCATCAGCCAGCATTTTTCTGAAATAGAAAACTATTTAAGTATCTGAATAATTTAATTATTAACTTTGAAATAGTATGAAGATGGAAGAACATTTAAAACTCATATACAAAAAAATTGATGCTTCATTAACCAATGAAGAGTCTGAGACGTTTGATATGTTATTTCATTCCAATCCACAATTTGTTGATTTATATGAAAAGCAAGTCAGTTTGGATAACGCGCTTACAAATCTACCACTTGAAGTTGCACCTAAAGGAATGCTTGAAAATATTATGCAACAAGTTTCTGTTCCAAGAGAATCATACGCAGCAAAATATGGATCGTTTGGCGGCATAAAATACATTGCATTGGGGCTAATCGTTTTGACGGTTGTCGGCGTTTTAATCGCTGTATTTTTTCAACAGGATGTCACTTTTGAGTCGTCTCCATCGCGGTTGGCAACCTGGATCAATCAGTACATGTCGTTCGAAGGTATATTAACTGCAATGACGGGTCACTTAAAATATGGGTTCTTAATTGTCCCTGCTTTGGTATTAATCTGGCTAGATCTTGTATTAAGACACAACAAGTTGATCTACAAAACAGTCAACTAAGATTTATTTTTCTTCTTCGAATTTCTGTCGTGCATATTCTTGTAAGTCGATGACTTTATCAGACTCGTCAACGATTTCTTGTCCTAATAAGGTTTCAAACATATCTTCCATAGTCACTAATCCTACCACTGTTCCAAACTCATCTTTGACCACTGACAAATGTTGTCTTTCTTTGGTTTGAAACTTAAAAAGTTCGGGTAAGGGCATTGAATCACTAATTACGTTTACTTCAAACATGAGATCTTTTATTTTTTGATCTCCTCCTTGTTCTACAACACAATGCAAGATGTCGTCTTTTAAAACCATTCCAGTTATATTGTCTTTACCTTCTTTATAAACAGGTATCCTTGAAAACGTCCTAGAAGGTGCGGCATTTAAAAATTCATTGACTGTTGCATTTTCTTCTACCATAAAAGCAACTGTTCGAGGTGTCATAATATCTCTTGCAGTCAGAGATTCAAAATTCATCAGATTTTTAATGATTTCCGATTCTTCAACACCGATCGCTCCTGAGTTTGCACCTTCAACGGCCAAAGCTGAAAAGTCAGCACGACTTAATACCGATTTGTTCTTTTCATTTTTGAATGTCTTTGTAATAAGTTGGCTAACCCATACAAGTGGTGCGAGAATAAACATTAAAAAACGAAGCGTTTGCACCGTAAATCCGGAAAGGGATCTCCAGTAATTTGCGCCAATTGTTTTAGGTATAATTTCTGATAAAATTAATATGGCTAAAGTCATGACAACTGCCACTACTGACTCATACGAAATCGGTATAGCATCGCTTATTTTTCCAGTGCCTATCGCCTCGCCTGCAACTGCGCCTACACCAATGGCACCAACAGTATGTGCTATTGTATTGAGTGTTAGGATGGCTGATAATGGCTTGTCAATATCTTTTTTATATTCCCTAAGAAGGAGGCCCACTTTTGATCCTTGAGCTATTTTCTGCCTTATAAATGTAGGTGTGATACTTAATAAAACCGCTTCTAATATTGAGCATAAAAATGAGAATGCGATCGATAAAACAAAAAAGAAAATCAATAAACTAATCACGTGTTTTTCATTTAATTAAGTTACAAATGTACATAAAAGTATTGGCCTTCAAGTATATCATCATTTTACAAAGGTTTCGTTGCAGATTCAGCCTCAGAAGCCATTCTTAGAATCAAATAAGTTATGGCTGATGCTATAATGGCTTTGACTAAACCCATTTTCCAAAAAGGAAACAAACCATATTCCAATGCTTTCGAAAATCCAAATTTAAAAGACAAATGAAGTATGCCAAAAAAGAATAAAATAAAGGTTGCAATAAAAAATATTAAAACCAGATCTGTAAATTTTATAATCTCTTTTTTGTTTATGTTGTAGCTAATAAAGAATCCTGAAAAAATAAATCCATATAAAAAACCCCCACTCGATCCGAAAATTTTATCAATGCCTGAACTTCCATCAGAAAAGACGGGTAATCCAACAGACCCAATAGCTAAATATATCAATATTGTTATCACAAACTCTCTAGGGTTCAAAAACCCTGCTATTACAAAAACGGCGAGAGATTGCATAGTAAATGGAATTCCTGTTTCAAGTATTGGTACAGAAAATGAAACATAAGATGATAGCACTAATAAACACAATGATGGTATAATATTATTTATCATTTTCATGCTAAACCAGATGCTTTAAGTAGTGCAACGATTATGACAACCGATAAAATCATTGGAATATGTTCACCATCTTTAATAGCTATTCCAAAAGTGCCATTCGACCAAATTTTATGAGAAACTATCCCAAACTCCTCTTCATTTCTAATAAAGCGATATTCATTGCTCCACATATTTCCTTTTAATATAAACGGATCTACAATTGCACTTTCAATTTCAAAGGCTTTAGCATTCCAATTAATCGGTTTGTCAATTTTAGCAATCAATTTTCCCTCTTCGTATAAGTTATAACTGATCTTAAGTTGTTTCGCTTTTTCAATCTTATACTCAACATTAAAATTTACCGATTGCAATGTCGTTACCAAAGAAAAATTTTTATACCGAGATTGTACCTTGTAAACAATGTCCTCATTTTCATCGAAAATGTCAAAGTTACCTACCTTCCACCAGCTTGATTTTTTTATTTTAAATTTAGCAAATTCGATAGGCATGCGATGGTTGATTAAGGTTGGATATATTCTTGAAAACTAGAACGCAACCGCTCATCAGTCGACGTATTAACGATTTCTTTCATTATCTCAGTGAGTTTGTTTATTGCGTCTGTTTCTTCTTTATTTTCTTCTCCAACTTTCTTTCTAGATTCAACATTTGAAATTAATTTTTGAATAGTGTTTGTTGAAGAATACTTTTTAAAGTAATTATTCGATTGATCCAATGCAATTTTCTTAAGTACATTTGATACTTCAACAATCTTAGCAACATCTTCAACAGACTTTATTAACTTCTCATATTGCTTCATATAATTGAAGAAGCCAAAAAGACTAACGGAGTTTATATTCTTTTCGAAAAAACCCAAATACTTTTCATCGCCAGTATTTGCATAAATTTCAGCAATCTTTGAAATTAACGGTTTGTGATAAGATTTAGTTAACCTATTAACCTCTTTCAATGCAAGATCTTGATCGTTCTTATAAATAACATTTAGAGCTTCTCCAATAACTCTAAACGATTGTTCATTTTTGATTACTTTTTTAGCTGTCTCTATATCCTTAACAGATTTCAAAGCCATTGCGCGGATTGCTGAACTTTCATCATTTAGAACAAGGTTAATTAATTTGTCTTTATACTCTTGAGGATCAAGAGAAGACACAACCATTGATCTGATTTCTTTTGCATCATCATTTATAGCTTTATCCAGTATTTTTGAGAAAGAAGGTGTACCCTTTAAGTTTTTCAGCGCTTGATTTTTATCACCAAATTCGTTTGATAAATTAAACAGATCTACATACTCTTGTTCGGTTCTTGATTCCTTTATTATTGCTAGGATATCGTGCTTACCATCTAAAACAGCAACTACTGGCATTTCGTCTCCTTCAATATCTATAGTAAATTCTTGTTCTCTCTGATTGATCCATTTTTCAACATATTCAACTTTTCCAGAAGGATAATACATTGCAACTTCTACAGGGATTTGAAATATAGGTAAAAATTCTTCAGGGTCTTGAGTTTGTACAACTGAAAACATAACAGATTTTGATTCGGCATCAATATTATTATCAATGGCTAAGATAGGATGGCCTTCATCAAAAAACCATTGATTGAAAAACCAATTTAAGTCTTCACCGACAACATCCTCAAAAGCCAATCTAAGTTCATGAGCTTCTACATCTGAGTATTGATGTTTTTCGAGATAGAATTTCAAACCTGAGAAGAATGCATCGTCTCCAACATAAGACCTCAACATATGCACAACCAATCCACCTTTATTATAGCTATGACCATCAAACATCTGTTCTTTATCGCCATACTCGAAGTCAATTAAATCATGCGTGCCGCCTTGTTGTGCAGACATCAAATAACCATTCATATCCTGTAGTCTTTTTCTTTCTGCATTTTCATGACCGTATTTATATTCTCTCCATAAGAATTCACTATATGTAGCAAATCCCTCATTCAAGGTGAGGTTAGACCAACTTTCACAAGTAACCAGGTCTCCAAACCAATGATGGAATAGTTCATGTGCTACTATATCATCGTTATTGCTATCTATTAATTCTCTAGAGTTTTTCTGAACAAACTCTCCAAATACTACAGCTCCTGTATTTTCCATTGCTCCAGAAACGTAATCGCGACAAACTATTTGAGCATATTTGTCCCATGGATAAGAATATCCTAAAATGTCTGAAAAGAACTCTAACATTTCTGGTGTGTGATTAAATATTTTTTCAGCGTCATCTTCATATTCCTTTTCTACATAGTACATTAAGTCCTTGCCATTCCAGGTATCTTTTACAACTGCATATTCACCTACTCCTAACATAAATAAATAAGGAGCATGAGGCTTTTCTTGTTTCCAATAGTCTGTTCTGGTACCGTTAGGGTTGCTTGTTGAGGAAATCAATTTTCCATTTGAAAGTGTTTGGAATTTTTCTTGGACAGTTACATATATTTCTTGGCTGCAGCGCTCATTAGGTTTGTCAATTGTTGGAAACCATCTTGAGCTATTTTCTGTTTCACCCTGAGTCCAAATTTGTTGTGGCTTATTTTTATTCTCTTTAAGTGGATTGATAAAAAACAGTCCTTTGTCAGAAGTAATGGCTGCGCTCCCTCCACTTGGTCCTTCGTTTGGTTTTGCTGTGTACTCTATATAAACTGTATAGGTCTCATCCCTTGTGTAAGTCCTGTCAAGATTTATTTTTAGTTTTTGTTCATCATAGTCATAGGTCAAGGACTTTCCATTCATTTCTATTTTATGAATATCAAATACTTTGGCGTCCAACTCCAAAGTGTTTGTGGCATAAAACATCGGTTTCAATTGCAGCGTAGCCTTTCCTAAAACATGTTGTTTGGCCCAATCAAAAGCTATTTCAAGTTTGGTATGCAAGAGATCATGTTTTCTAGTTGCTGATGCCTGATAGCCTGGCAATTCATAAACCACTTCTTCCTCTTCTACAATTGGGGAAGCCGTTACGACCATTGTATCTAATAATTCTTCGTCTATAACAACTTCGGGCATCTCCATTGGGGCTTTAGTTGATTTACAGGCAAAAAACGTTATAAATATTAATGCAAGAAAATAGGGTGATTTTAATTGATGTCTCATTTACTTATTTTGACTATTGCTTAATTAAAAATTTCTTCTAAAAATTTGGGTTGTGATTATCTCTAATACTCATAACCCATTGATGATAATATTTCCTCTATTTCATCATCTACAGATTCCATGTTTTTCTGCAAATTAAATGTTTTACCATTTTCAATTTCATAAAATACTCTTAAATATGCTAGAAAAAAATCGCTGGGTATATCATTAAATCTATAGGCTCCATAGAAATATTTAAAGTGTTCTTTTTTAAATCCTTTATTTTCTGAAGCATAAAAATAAACTACGAGTGGTGCTATGGCTGCATATTGACCATGTGTTGTCCTACTTGGGTATCCATAGGTATTGAAATATGCCTCGACTCTATCCAAATATATTTTCTCCTCTTTTACTTTCTTCTTTATAAATGATATATGCTCTTCAGAGTTTTGTCCAAATTTTCTTATTGTAAAATCTTCTTCATTTAAAATGTTTTGGAATTCGTAGAAGATATTCTCGAGGTATTCCGTTTTTAAGTCATTTGATTTTAAGGCTGAAATTTCAGCCTGAACATTTACTTTTTCAATCCGAGCATCAGATTTACAGGAAACAAAAGATAGGATTGATAAAATTATAAGACCTATATAAGTGATTTGTTTTGACAAAAGGCAGAAAAATTATGATGTAAATAAAATCAGCCAACAAGAATTTATGTTGGCTGATTAAACTTTATTTATTTGCCGGTTTAGTAACCGTTCGTGTTATTTCAATTGACTTTGGACCACCAATAATTTTGAATTCTGTCCTCCTATTTACACGATGCTCATCATCTGTACAAGGAACCCTATTCTTACATTGATTTAGTATTCGTTTTTCACCATATCCTACTGCTTCAATTCTGTTTTTCTTAATTCCTTGATTCAAGAGCCACTGTCTGGCAGAATTCGCTCTTCTTTGAGATAGGTCTTCATTGTATCGAGCAGGTCCTTGTGAATCTGTATGAGATGATAATTCGATGACTAAGGTCGGATACTCATTCATAAGATCATATAAGAATGTCAAATCTTTTTCAGCATCTTCTAAGATGGCGTCGTCATCAAAATCGTAGTAAATATTGTTAAGCCTAATTGGTTCGTTTGTAGTAACCGTTTCCGTTACTTCAATTTCTTCTTCAACTGGCATTGCTTTTAAAGTAATTTTCTTTTTGATTGTGTAATTATCCAATATACCTGCTGTATTGAAATTAATCGAATCAGGGTAATAACCTGAGCTGGTAATCGTAGCTTTATATTTAAAATCAGAATCCAACAAAAACTGAAACTCATTTCCTAATGAGTTAAATTTCATATCCGTCGGATAATTTATTGGATCAGAAAGGTTTTCTAATTTGATGGTTGCACCATTTAATGGTTCATCGTTTTCATTTACAACAATAGCTAACAAATCAATAACAATGGTTCTGATATTAAAAGCAAAGATGTCATCACAACATGTTTTACTTCTTAATTTTTTCTTTTTATCAGTTGGTCTGTTAGAAAGAAAGTATCCTCTTCCACCTTCTTCCGCCATGCTTAAGCCAAGGTCATCATAAGAAGAATTATATCCCAATCCCATGTTTTCACCCACACTCCATTCTGTACCATCCCATAAACTGTAATAAATATCCATACCGCCAATTGTTGGGCGGCCATCAGTACTAAAATACAAAGTGCCTTCATAATAGAATGGCGTCAATTCGTCGCCAGCTGTATTGATGTTTTCTCCAAGGTTCACTGGAGAAGAAAAGCTGCCATCACTGTTAATGTTAGAATAATAAATATCGAATCTTCCTAATCCTCCTTCCATATCAGAAACAAAAAATAAGACATCTTTACCAAACAGTTGTCCTACAGCAGGTTGCTTAGACAGCCAATCACCATTTACTGTTGGTAACATTGTTGCGGCTGACCAACCAGAATCTTTTTTATAGCTGACCATTAGTTTAGATGATGTTGTTTCAGTCCCTACCATTTGTACCCTTGTAAAATACATTGTACGTCCATCTCTTGAAAAGGCAACATGGGCATTATGAAAACCGATTCTATTTACGTTTTGATCAAGCGCATCGCCATCCTCAAGTTTTCCTTCTTTATCTTTTGAGGCTAAATATATTTTTGCATGATATTCATCGTCATCTTCTTCGCCTGGCTGAATTATTGATTTCCTATTTAGAGAGGCGTAGTAAAATTCTCCGTCGCCAGATTCTCTAGGGGAATATTCTGCCGATGGCGAATTAATTGAAGCATCAAGGGGACCAATTGCAGTTTCAACATTTGGTTCAATGCCTTCTAAAAGCTGAATGCCTTCAATTTCGAATTCCGCCTTTTTAATAATGTCTTCATTTTCACTTAAGCTGATCACTTTGTTGAATTCCTTCAAGGCATCAGAATATTTAGCATTTGCTTTGAGAGTCATACCGTAGATATATCGCCAATCACTGAAAAGGTTGTCCTCATCTTTATCCAATATTTTTTTTAACGACTTTTCAGCTCTTGCATAATCCCTTACACGGTAGTTGAGTTCAGCAATTTTTAGCGCGTACTTTTTGACTTCAGGGTTACTTTTACGTCCTGAGTTTTGTCTCACTTCATCGTAGACTTCTTCATACCATTCTAAAGCGCCAAAATAATTGTACTGAGCTTCAGCGGTCTGTGCGGCTTCTAGTTTTTGGGCGAAAGAATTTTCTCTTATTGGTTGAGCCAGCAAGAAAGTTGCTGTGAATAAAGAGAAACAAATAATTTTAATAAAGCGCTGCATATATTTGATTTATTATAGTCTTGGACAAATTAATTTTGGTTTAACCTCTGCTTTCTTATTCCACTTAAAAATTTTACTGATACCTAATTCAAAAGCACCAGCATTACTTGTGGCTCCAGATAAGCCAGTTAGATTTAAATCGAAAGAAAGGCCGACTCGCCAATCTTTATAATCTGCGCCTAAATAAATAGGAACATCCATATTTGAAGCGACTCTAACGCCCAAACCAAAGTTTAAATAGATTTCTTTCTTCTTGTTATGTTGGTATGAAAAAAGTCCTTGAAGTAAAAGATTACTTGCTGCTCCCATTTTCTGATATAACAATGTTGGGTTGAATACCAATCTTGGATTTAGATCTGTGTATAATTGTATAAAACCATTTATTCTACGATCTATCTTTGCCCCAACTTGTTGCCCTGTTAACGTATCTAGTTGACTATTCAATCTCGGTGCAAATAAGTGATCCGAAGATATGCCTATTCTTAAATCAGATGATTTACCCATTGGTGTTGTATACATAAACCCTAAATGGATATCATTGGTATCTTCAATAACTTCTCCGTCTTGATTTTGACCTATTTTTAAATCCATTTCATCTACATCTTCAAACGAAGCCATTTGACCATTAACAATATTTGATGGAGATAAAGAGACACCATTACCGTTATATCCATTTGAATATTTGCCATATTTGGCAGCAATGGTTAAAACTTTAGTTTGTTTTTTACCCAGTGTTAAGTGATATGCACCAGAAAGACCTGCGAATCCTCTTCTCATGTCCAAAATACCTGCTGTTGGCTCAGCAATAAGTCCTGTATTTTCAGACAGCATATTAATACCAAAAGAAATCCAATCTCCTTCTTTTAAACCAAAGGGAATATTTCCATCTAATAATACATTCATAGTATTAAAACCATCATTGCCATTTGATCCAATATTAAACCATTGTGATCTCCTGATTATCGTGGCTCTGATATTACCATAAAATGATCCAGTTAGCGCCGGGCTAACGGTAGATGGTGCAAATTGATAGTAACTAAAATGTGCATCCTGTGCAGACATTGAAATCGACAGAAAGCACAGAATTGCTAGAAACGATTGTTTAATGTTCATCTTTGTAAGAAAATTATACGCTAAAATTAGCTTATTAAGGTTTTATAATGAAATACTTCGAAGACAATAGTGCTAAATATTTGCAATCTCGACTGGGCTATGACGATATTGCCTTAATTTTAGACTAATCCTAATTATTTAATGCGAAAAACAACTTATTATTTTACTAATTCATCCAAAACAATTTAGATTTTTATTCACCTTGATTGCATTCATTCTGATCTGCTTTCCATCCTACTGTCAGCAATTTCCTAATGATAGTATAAATGACATCCATCAAAGCAAATATAAAAAGAGGCAAAATATTTTAAAATGGGGAGGTATAGGCGTTTATACTGTCGGGTCAATTGGGCTTTATAATTCGTGGTACAAAAACTATGATCAAGAAGATTTTCATTTTTTCAATGATTTAAATGAATGGGAAAATGTTGACAAATTAGGACATATTCATGCATCTTATTTTCAAGCAGATCTCATTTATAAAAGTCTCAAGTGGAGTGGCGTAAAAGAAAGCAAAGCCATTTTGATTGGTTCATTAACGAGTCTTGGGTTTCAATCCACCATAGAGATTATGGATGGGTTTTCTTCTGGGTGGGGTTTTTCTATTCCTGATTATACCGCTAACTTGATTGGCATCACATCATTTGCACTTCAACAAAAATTATGGGGGGAACAAAAATTTAAAATTAAAGTCTCTTATTGGCCAAAAACATATGCTAATGAGCCCATAAATAGTCAAACTGATTTTACTTTTAGAGATAGAGCGAATGATTTATTTGGTAGACCTTTCTATCAAAAGTTGGTTAAGGACTACAATGCTCAAACTGTTTGGATTTCATCCAATCCACGTAATTTTAATCCTGATCTTCGGTGGCCTAAGTGGCTCAATTTCGCCTTGGGATATGGTGCTGATAATATGTATGGCGGATTCAATAATACATGGCAACATTCGGGTGGATCAGAATTTAGCATAAGCAATACCGATTACCCAAGAACAAAACAGTTTGTCTTAGCCTTAGATTACGATTTAAGTAAAGTAAAAACCGATAGTGCTTTTTTAAAAAGTGCTTTAGATGTATTGAATATATTTAAATGGCCTGCACCGGCTATTGAACTGACATCAAAAGGAGAATTTAAATTCCACTTGTTGTTTTTGAATTAGTCCTGTTTTACTTCACCATCTACCTCGATACGTTCATCTCTATTTGCTAAGTCCCAAATCAGATGAAAAATATGTCTGCCGATTTTTTCCATTTTAGGAAATAAAATCTTATCCACAGTATCACTTGGTCTGTGATAATCTTTATGAACACCACTAAAGAAGAAAATGGCTGGAATGCCCTTTTTAGCGAAGTTGTAATGGTCAGATCTGAAGTAATACCTATTAGGATCATTTTCATCATTGTACTTATAGTCCATTAAGATTTGACTATAATTTTGGTTTATTCTTTCGTTAATTGTGTGTAACTCTGAGCTCAATCTATCCGATCCAATGACATAAATATAATTCGGGTTGTCTTCGTACTTTTTATCTGTTCTTCCAACCATGTCGATATTTACATTAACGACTGTATTTTCAATTGGGTATACCGGATTCTCAGCATAGTATTCTGATCCGAGAAGTCCTTTCTCTTCACCGGTGACCAATAAACAAAGTACACTTCTTCCTGGTCCATTGCCTTCAGCTTTTGCTTTAGCTAAAGCTTCAGCCAATTCAAGAACAGTACTTGTTCCTGAACCATTATCATCTGCGCCGTTAAACACATCTGGGCCTCTTTTCCCAAGGTGATCATAATGTGCTGAGACAACAACTATTTCATCTTTTAAATCTGTTCCTTCAATAAAACCCATCACATTTTGACCACTGATAACATCAATGTTTTTTGTCAAATTCATATTAACAGTAGGTTTTAATTTAATATCGCAAGCTTTGCCTTTTTTGGTATTCTTCTTACGCCACCTCTTAATTTTCTTTGCTTTTCCACCTATAATATCTTTTGCCATTGTAGATGAAATATAAGCGTGGTTAGCATATTTTTTGTCTGATGTAGAGCCATCTCCTAACCTCAAAGAAGGAGAAACCAAGAACCTCCTGTTTTTATCAAGAAATTGCTTTAGTTCATTCTCGATTACCAATACCATCTTCGCTCCTTTTGTCTGAGCAACCTCTAGCTTTTTCCACACATTATCATTCCAGTCAGAAAACGCTTTAGTACCCGTTATATACGATATGCTATCTTTATTTAACGGCTCACCTTTATTTATCATAATGACCTTACCTTCGACATTATTTCCTTTGTAGTCGCTATACTTAGGATCATCAATACCAAAGCCTAAAAAGATAACCTCGTTAGGAGAAAAATTAGGCAATTCATCGTTCATTGTAGCAAAACTCATATAATCCCATAGGTGTTTATATTTGTTACCATTTATAACCATCTCGTTCGTATTCCACCCAGTTTTATTAAAGCTAACTTGTTGGAAGTATGTGTTTTCTAGCCCAACTTTTGGCAATCCTAATTTATCGAAATGTTCAGCAATATAATTTGCTGCCATTTCATTACCTGGCTCTCCTGTTTCACGTCCTTCAAAAAGATCTGAGGCCAATATGCTTAAATGTGACTCTAAGTCTTCGGCAGTGATCGTATTGGCTAATTGAATAGCATAATCATTGGAATCTGCTATCATGGCAACAGTCGTATCCGGTACCATTACAGAACTGATATATTGTGCATTTAGTCCTTGTCCTAAACCAATCAGTAAGAGAATAAAAGAAAGTTTTTTCATTTAAATAATTTTTATTGACAAGATATTTTACCAACTCTTCTTTGGTGTCTGCCTCCTTCAAATGGTGTATTTAAAAAAGTTTGAACCATTTTCCAAGCCATTCTTTTAGAAACAAATCTTGCTGGAATACATATAATATTAGCATTATTATGTTGTCTGGCCAATGCGGCTATATCATCTTTCCAACATATAGCAGCTCTAATATTTTCATGCTTATTAGCCGTCATTGCTACGCCATTGGCACTTCCGCATATCAAGATTCCGAAATCAATATCTTTTGATTCAGAAACTTCTTGAGAAACAGGATGTGCAAAATCAGGGTAATCAACAGAATCGCCAGAATCTGTACCAAAATTTATACATTCTATTCCTTTTTTTGACAAGTGACCCATTAGATAATTCTTATACTCATATCCAGCATGGTCTCCACCAATAGCAATTTTCATTAGTTCTTCATTTTTGTAATATCATATTCAGATAAATCCTTCTCTAATTTAGCAAGTAATTCAGGGTCGTTTAAAAGTCTGGCATTATCCAAAACTTCAGAAACCGCTCTTATAGCATAACTATAATCCGACTTAAAGCTTTCAAAATCATCTTCTGCTAAAGAGTCATAGAATTTTAGTTTTTGTCGCGTTTCTTCTGCAAGGATCTTTAAGTGTTTCTTCGCCTCTTCTCTTCTATCTGACTTTATTAATACATTTATAAATGGAACAACACTTTCATCATATGGGAAATTAAAGTGAGGAAATGCCTCAAAATATTTTGCTGCTAAATCACCCGCTTTTTGCTTATTATTATTTCCGAGGAACTCTTGACTTGTTCTCATCATAATAATCTTCATAGCTTGAATTTCTGCAGCATAACTATTATCAACAAAAGTTTCATGTTTGTCAAAGTTACCCCACCTCCATTTTGTCATTATATTTTCATAAACTTTGTCTTCCTGGACACGTCCACTTCCATATATAGAAAGTGATCTGATACTTGGTGTTTTCACAGGTACAATTCTTAATCCAAGTCCTTCCATTTGCATGTAATCATTTAATCCTAACAATTTGTCATTCTTACATGTTACGGCGAAATAGATTGGTCTGTCGTGTAAATTGGAAGCAACCACATCAATAACAGCTAATTCATCTTTTGAGATATATTGTTTGTTGTTCGAGAATCTTAATAAGATATTATCAACCATATTGGCAGTATCTTTTTGTGGCATTAAGCCTTTATCCAATAACTTTTGTTTGTTGATTGGAATATATAAGTTTCTCGATCTCGCAAAAGATTGTCCACGTACACTGTTTTGTGGACTTCCAACAAATTGTAATTCTGTATTGATATCGATTGGAGAAGAAAGGTTTTCTTGGTTTGATGGATTATAAAAGAAAACTTGATGTCTCTTATTACCACGATAGCTTTCCGAAGGTATTGTTAATTTGAGTGGTGGAGAGTCATTGACTTTCCGTCTTAATTTTTCAATATACCAATCAACAAAGATCAAACTTAAATTTACAACCCTTACATCTCTTCTAATATTTTCAACTTCTTGAGCATACCATAACGGATAAGTATCATTATCACCATATGTGAAGATGATGGCATCTTTTTCAACAGAATTTAAAAAATTAGATGCGTAATCTCTTGAAGCATAATGTGTCATTCTGCTGTGGTCATCAAAATTTTGAGTTGCCATGAGCAGCGGTGCCAGCAAGACCATCACGCCGGCGATTATTGGTGATATCTTGCCACTTAATTTTAACTTTTTGATAAAGTTTTCACTTAAAAACAAGACCGCCATTCCAATCCAAATACAGAATGTAAAAAAGGAGCCTACCAATACGTAATCTCTTTCTCTTGGCTCATTCGGTGGTTGATTAGAATATAATATCAAGCCTAAACCCGTGAGGAAAAATAAAGCAAATATTGACAAGAATGTTTTCTTATCTCTGGAGAAATGAAAGAACATTCCGAGCAAACCAAAAATCAATGGAAGGAAGTAATAGTGGTTTGTTCCTTTATGATTTTTCATTGTATCAGTCAATTCATCCATGTTGTGTAATCGCATCTCATCAATAGGTTTGATCCCAGATGCCCAATGACCCGATTTTACATCCCACGGCATAAATCCTTGTTGCGCATTTTGCTTTCCGACAAAGTTCCACATAAAGTACCTCCAGTACATCCAACCCATTTGGTAATTCAATAAAAATTTAATGTTGTATCCAAATCCTGGTCGGTTACCGACTTCTTTTCCCATTATGGCCTTATGCCATTGTTTGTGCAATCCTGGTCTTGGTCCTTCTGTGTGACCAACTCTAGGGAAAAACATTTTATCTCTGGCTCTATATTTATACTCTAATCGCTGATCTACAACTTCGTATTTATCTCCTACTATTCCATATCTGTCTTCTTTTTCAAGACCTTCAGGCTGTGCGTTAAAATGTGGACCAAATAAAAGCGCTCTTTCACCGTATTGCTCTCTATTTAAATATGGAATAACTCTGGTAGCATCACTCGGTACATTCATGTTTACAGGTGTATCGGCGTTTGCCCTAAT
The DNA here is from genome assembly GCA_013001975.1 of Saprospiraceae bacterium. Taxonomy (GTDB): domain Bacteria; phylum Bacteroidota; class Bacteroidia; order Chitinophagales; family Saprospiraceae; genus RFSX01. The sequence continues at coordinate 31,820 of JABDKX010000112.1, forward strand.
TATAATCACACCAATTGTTGAAAATCCAACTATCAACATTAAGGCACCCACAACAAGCAATTGCAAAATATTATTGCGTTTAGTATTGGCCATTTTTAATAAATAAAATATTAATGCGCCCACCAACAATAATGCTAAAACCAACCCTGAATGGAAAGGCATGCCAAATGAGTTAACCATTGGAATTTCCAAATTTTTCCAGAGCGTTGGAATGCCTACGATAATAAACTTTTGTACGAATACTATGATAGCAGCTCCTCCCAAGAAACTCAAAGCATAACCAAACAAGGTATGTTTTTCATACTTCTTTATATAATACATTATGCCTATTGCGGGCAAAGTCAAGAGACTTAATAGGTGTACTCCCAAAGACAATCCAACAATGTAAATCGTTAAGATTAACCATCTGTCTGCTTTTGGCGAATCAGGCATTGAAAACCATTTCGTTCCTGCCCAAAGTGTGAGTACCGTAAACATCGTCGACATTGCATAGACTTCCCCTTCCACTGCTGAAAACCAAATTGAAGAACAAAAAGCCATTGAAAGACCTGCTGCTGTTCCAGCAAAAGTAAGGGCAAGATTTTGAGTTCCCGTTGTTTCCCCTTCTCTTCCAACCAAAGCCAATTTTCCTAACAATATTGTAATCCTAGCTAAAAGGAATGCGCCGAATGCCGTACAAAGTGCAGACATAAAGTTTACAGCAAAAGCAATATTTGCAGGATTATTTGAAACTAAGTCTGCTATCCAGCTAAACATTCGACCGACCAACATAAACAAAGGTGCTCCTGGTGGGTGAACGACTTCTAATTTATAAGCCCCTAATATAAATTCTCCCACATCCCATAAACTACCTGTTCGTTCTACGGAAAAATAATACACAACGATAGCAATAAAAAACACCAGCCAACTGGCTATCGTTTTTGCTTTTTTTAATGAATTTATTGTCATAAATAATACGTGATTGCTTAATAATGACAACAAAGTTAACAAATAAGGATAAAGACGAATATGATTATCTACGAAACGTTTCGTTTTTTGGATTATATAGCGTATTTACTAAATAAAGTGTCTTAAGAAATTACACAAGAGAATCTCAAAGAATCACACAGAGGTTCTCAAAGAATTGCTGAAAATAAAACAGCATTATATTTTTTTGAACATCCGAGATAAGTCCATGCGCATACTCAAATGATTGGTAGCACCTGCTAGATGATAAAATCCCAATCCATAGTCAAACCTTATTTTTTTGATGTTGAATCCAAGGCCAAATGAAAACCCTGCTAAACTTCTAAAGTTGGTCACTTTAAGTTCTTGTTTTCTTAAATGATTATAACCAAAGCGTAATCTGACCTGCTCTTGTTTTCCAATTAAAAACTCACCATTGAATACAAAATGTCTGAAAAAATTGTCGACGTTTTTACTGGTCTGGCTTTTAACTGTTACTTCTCCAAAAATATTTACTTGATTATCAACGTCTGGGTCATCAAAACGTATATACCACTTTTGCAATTGTTGGCCGATAATAGAAAATCTAAAAGGAAGATGTTCAAGCTTTTTCGAAAAACCTAATTGTAATTCAAAAGGTAATCCTCTTTTATCATCAACAATTGGATTTAACTCTGCACCCATATTTTTTAAAACTAGCGCCCAACTGGCATTGCTTCCCGGCTTTTGATAATGAAACCCAATATCAATACCTGCTGCTAAGGAACTATAAGACTCGTAGTTTCCATTATAAAATTTCAAATTTACACCAGCCTTTATTCTTTCATTAAGTTGCTTTGCAGCACCCAATATAACGCCAACTTCTCCTGCAGAAAATGTTCCATTGATATTGCCAATGGCATCTGTATTTTGAAAGTCACCATAACTTACGTATTGAATGGCGGCATGAGTATAAATGCCTAAAGAATCAAACGATTTTCCAAAGGCTACATTTCCATTTGAAATGCCCGCAAAATTAAAGTTGTGATTAATACCTAACTGAAAGTTACTTTTCTCATTTAAAAGAGAAGGGTTATGTTGTGCCAATGCAATGTCATCATCCTGAACTGTGATTAAATGTCCTCCTAGCGCTGTAAGCCTTGCATTTGTAGGAAGTGCTGAAGATTCAAAAGCAAATCTACCGCCTATTTGTGCCGTAAGGTGAATTTGACAAAAAAGAAAAATTAAAAAAAATGATTGTTTCACTGGGTTTTATATTAATACGTAAACTTAATCCTTTCCTTTTATAAAAGACCTTAATACTTAGGCTTTATGTCGCCATCTTTCATGGTCCAGATAGTCCTACAAACTGCCAAACTATCACACATCATTTTTTTCAACAACTGACCATTTTCATCATACTCTTTTAAAAGTCCGAATTCATTATCTCCATTTAAGTATTGACCTTCCCAATGAATTTGTCCATTCTCAAAGTATTCTTTAAAGGGGCCATTTTCGGTATTGTCAACCATTTGGATCTTTTCCTGTACCTTGCCATTTTCATAATACTTTGTCAGAGGTCCATTCATAACACCATTTGAATACTTAGAAGAAATTTCAATTTGACCATTTTCATAATAACTAAAATAATCGCCCTCTAGAACATCATCTTTATAAAATTCTCTAATTTCTGGCTTACCATTTTTATGGTAGATTATGCGCTCACCTTCTAATTTACCATTTACATACGTCGCTGTCTCTTGAATCTCCCCGCTTTCAAAAAAGCGCTTATAAGCGCCATTTTTAACTTGATTTTCTGAAACTTCATACTCTTCTATGACATTTCCATTTTCAGATTCTATTTTGACTATATTTTGCTTGCAAGCGCTTCCAAATGTGCCTAAAACAAGGAATAATAGGATATTTCTCATATAAAAGTTAATTTTCAATGTTATAAAACGCAATTTTGGCAAAGAAATTGGACTTCATAACAATATGTTAAGAAAAAATTTGGCCGATTGAGCTTATTTTTACAAAAATTCAAAACCATGATTAAAAATTATTTAAGTATATCATTTTTAGCTTTCATTTGTGCATTCAGCATCAATGAGATTTCAGCACAAGATAAAACCGTTTCCAAAAAAGTTGTCGTCATCGAAAAAAGTGTTGACCAAGACGGTAAAGTAACACAAAAGAAAATCGTGAAAGAAGGTGCTGAAGCAGACAAATACATCAAAGAAATGGAAGACGAAGAAAAAAATGTATTCGTTTTAAAAAGTGAAGATGAAAAGATATCAAAGAATGTCGTAAAAAAACAAGCTTATAAAATTAAGACTGTTGATGAGGAAGGAAACGAAGATGTCATCGAATGGAATGGTGACGGTGAAATGCCTAATGAAATCAAAGAAATGATGGAAAAAGAAGGTGTGAATGAAGATATTGAAAAAACCATCATCAAAAAACAAGCTTACAAAATTAAGACTGTTGATGGGGAAGGAAACGAAGATGTCATAGAGTGGAATGGTGAAGGTGAAATGCCTCAAGAAATCAAAGAAATGATGGAAAAAGAAGGCATGAACAAAGATGGTCATGAGCCAAAAAGAATAAGAATTAAAAAGTCAATTGATGGAGACAATCAAGACATTGAAATAGATATTGAAGGCGGCGACCTATCTGACGAAATGATTCAAATGTTGAAAGAAGAAGATATCGATATTGAAATCGGATCAGATTCTAATAAAGCACAATTGGGTGTTTTTATTGAAAATGATGACGCTGGTGTAAAGGTTACTGAACTAATTCCTGGATCTGCAGCTGAAGAAAGTGGTATTCTCGAAGGAGATATCATCACTAAAGTTGACGACAAAAAAGTAATGAGCTTAGAAATGTTGATGGAAGTAATGGCTGATTATTCGCCAGGAGATAAAACAAGAGTCGGCATCATAAGAAATGGAGAAAAAACATACAAGGATCTAGTTTTGAAAGAAGCAAAAAATGTGTTTAAAATGCGTGCACATGGTGACAAAGATCACATGATCAAGGTTTTTGAAGTTGAGGAAGATGTAATTATAGAAAAGAAGAAATAAAAAAGACTATAAAATAAATTGAAAGTCAGCTATTGGGAACTTTAGCTGACTTTTTTGTTTATATATAATGGGTTAACACTGTTAATAGAATGTATCAATCGCAAGCAAGGCACCTAATGAATAAGTGGTCATTTGAAAAAAGGCCTTTCATTGTTATAGCTGATTTTGAATTGGAAAACATTAAAGTGTACCCATTGAATGCCCTACCCTCAGATATCCTGTTCAATTTTAATGGTTCAAGAAACTATGACAACTATTTTGTTCAATCAGTAAAACCAGAATTTACACACTTAGGATTAAGTTTATCTCAGTATAAAATCGCATTTGATAAAGTACATCAAGAATTGCAATATGGCAATACATTTCTGATCAACTTGACAATGCGAACAGAAGTGACTTCTTCATTTTCATTAAAAGAATTGTTTTTCTACAGCAATGCAAAATACAATCTGTTTTACAAGGATGAATTTATCTTCTTTTCACCTGAACCTTTTGTTAAAATAAAAGATGGGTATATCCATTCATATCCCATGAAAGGAACAATAAATGCTGATATTCCAAATGCAGAAAAAGTTATTCTTAATAATTTAAAGGAAAAAGCAGAACACAATACCATCGTTGATTTGATCAGAAATGATTTAAGTATCGTCGCCAAACAAGTACATGTGCCTCGTTTTCGGTATGTAGAAGAAATCAAAAACAATGGTCAAAATATTCTACAAGTAAGTTCTGAAGTAAAAGGAAAAATTAAATTAAAATATATAAACAGATTGGGAGATACCATTTTCAATCTTCTACCAGCAGGAAGTATATCTGGTGCTCCGAAACCAAAGACAGTAAACATCATTAAAAATGTTGAATCACAAAAAAGAGGCTTTTATACCGGTATTTGTGGTATATTTAACGGAAGTGAGTTTGACTCCTGTGTCATGATAAGATTTATTGAAAAGGAACAAAATAAATTATTCTACAGGAGCGGAGGTGGAATAACACATAAAAGTGATATGATGTCAGAATACAAAGAAACATTACAAAAAATTTATGTCCCAACTCATTGAATCCATAAAAGTTTCAGGCAACCGGCTTCATAACCTTTCTTACCATCAACGACGGATGCAACGTTCATGCCTTGAACTATTTGGGACATCTGACCACCCTGTTTCATTCAATGATCTTCAAAAAGAAGCCCTAAAATTAAACAACAAGACGCTTTATAAATTACAAATAACATACGATAAGACCAGTTTTGAGTTTAAATTTCTTCCCTATAAATTGAGAACTATAAAATCAATAAGAGTTGTAGAAGACGCGGACGTAGATTATAGTCACAAATTTTATAATAGAGAGAAGCTTAACGAGTTATTTAATAAGAAAGGTAAAGCAGACGATATTCTAATAACCCGTAACGGTGCCCTAACAGATACATATTATTGTAATGTTGCCCTTAAAAAAAATGGACAATGGTTTACACCAGATTTGCCACTTTTAAGTGGTACAAAGAGACAAAGACTTCTTGATGAACTGGTCATATCTCCAAAAGAAATATTTTTTGAAGATATCCCAGATTACAACAGCATCACTTTGTTTAATGCAATGATTGATTTAGGTGATATTGTTATACCAATAGAAAACATTCTTCTTGACTAAATCCTAATCGTCCATAACTCCCCAAATTCATCTTCAAAGCCAATAAATCCATATTCTTTATTATAATAAAATCTTAAGAATACATAATCGGGATTGAAAAAATCTAAATTTGATATGACTTGCGTATAGGTTAACCCATTCAACTCCAAACTATCGAAATTAGCAAATTGTGGCGTAGAAATAAATATGTCTTCAGGACAAGAATCATGCATTTTAATATTTAGATAATTAAATGTAGAATCCCTTTTATTGATGTTAATTGATAAATTAAATCGTTCTTCATAACATGTGTCACGACTAATATTATTGAGGCTAAATGTATCTTGATGCGCATTTTCAATGTTATTAAAATCATAGTCTAAGCTCACATTGGCATCTACCCTCAAGTTGTACTTTTCACTTCTGAACCATACATAAATCTGTTCCATTTCATAGGTAAAAGCAGTGAAAATATCATTACACGGTTTACGAGAAATTTGAGTAACAAATGAAGAAGATTTACCTCCATGTTCAAAAATTAAGGAGTCTCCATTTTCATTAAATAAAATAATATCATTAAATCCCGACAAATATTTTTCAGGAAAATAAGATAAAGATTCTTCAGACAATGGAATATCTCCTTTTAACTCAATTTCATTACAAGAATCTATATTATCTCCTGGCTCTCCACAACTAAAAAACATAAAAAATACTAAAGGAATTACTAACAGTCTCATTATTCGTAAATTATTTATATGATTAAAATTGCAAAAAACAATGCTAAAATAAAAATGCTATTTTTAGCTTCAAGCAAATTAGATATATGAAAAACCAACAAGAAGTTACAACCTTAAAAGCTGTGTCTCCACTTCTGTTTTTTTTAATGCTTCTTGTTTATGGATTATTTGTACATCCTGTCATATTTAAAGGTGGTATGCTACCACTGGAGGTCTTGATTCTAATGGCATTAAGTTTTAGTTGTATCTACTTGATGTACAATGGTTACTCTTGGGAAACCATACAAGATAATATTACGAAAAAAGTAGGTGAGTCGGTACCTGTTTTAATGATACTTTTTTCTATCGGTGTCCTTATTGGAAGTTGGATTGTAAGCGGAACTATTCCCATGCTCATTTACTATGGAATTTCCATTATTGATCCAAATTGGATATACATTTTTTCTTTCCTTATTTGCATAATTTTTTCATTATTAACCGGGACATCTTGGGGTTCTGCAGGAACAATTGGAATTGTGATGATTGGTGTTTCGCAAGTTTATGATGCGAACTTAGCAGTTACAGCCGCTGCCGTGGTAGGTGGTTCATTTTTTGGAGATAAAATGTCTCCACTTTCAGATACCACAAACATCGCTTCTCTGGCAACAGAAGTGCCTTTGTTTGATCACATTAAATCGATGATCTACACGACTGGTCCATCCGCAATTATTGCTGGATTAATTTATATTATAATGTCGCCTGCCATGATGGGATCTGCCCCTGAAAAAGCAGTTGAACTGTCTCAGATCACAAATACGATGACTGGTTTGAAAAAGATATTTAATTTTAATCTATTACTACTCCTTCCTTTACTTGTTGTCATTTGGGGTTCTGTCAAGAAAAAACCAATTGTACTGACTTTGTTGGGGTCTTCTTGGTTAGCTATGCTGTTGGCTTTTGGATTTCAAGAGTTTTCTTTTTACGATATATTCCAAAGTTTTAACAAAGGATTTTCCGTTGACATGGCTCCAACCCAAGGAATTGATCAAGAAGTATTATCAATACTCAATAGAGGAGGGTTGTATAACTTGATAGAAGGCATCACGATATCTATCTTGATCTTTGCATTTATAGGAACACTTCAAGTAATGAACTCAATTGATGTTGTTATTAAATCTATAATGACCAGGATAAAAACACCGAGCCAAACTATTGTGGCTGCGCTTACAACAACCGCTTTTACCAACTTAACAACATCTAATCAATATGCAACAAGTTTTATAATCGGCGAAGCTTATAAAAAGCAGTTCGATAAAATGAAAATTCCACGCAAAGTACTCAGTCGTTCAATTGAAGATGCTGGAACAATGCTAGAAAATCTGGTTCCTTGGACGCCTTCTGGTATTTTTATGGCAAGCACTTTGGGGGTAACGGTATTTGAGTATGCGCCATATCAGTTTCTGTCTCTAATAAATATTATAATCGCATATACCTTTGCTATGACAGGCATTGCTTGTTTCTACAATAAAAACGAATTGAAAGATGAAGGATAAGAAGCTAAAAGATGAAACCATTTTAAGCTATGACAACTACAAGGATCAACATGGCGCTGTCGTGCCTCCTTTATATCAAAATTCTCTGTTTACTTTTGAATCTTGGGATCATATCGATAAAGCTTTCGATGGCAAGTATGAAAACTTTATTTACTCCAGACTTTTAAACCCAACAGTTAAAGTAGCAGAAGATAAAATTGCAGCGATATGTGGTGGAGAAAAAGCGAAATTATGTGCCTCAGGAATTGCAGCAATTACAAGTGCTATTTTACACTGTGTGAATGCAAATGATCACATCATTACCATTCAAAATATATATGGTCCAACAAATAATTTTATAAGTAAATATCTGAAAGAAAAATTCAATATCACTTCTACCTTTATTGATGGGAAAGATGTTAAAAACTTTGAAAATGCTATTCAAGAAAACACGAAGTTAATTTACTTGGAAAGTCCGGCTTCACTCACTTACGAACTTCAAGATTTAAAGGCTATTAGTGCCTTAGCAAAATCAAGAAGCATTAAAACAGTTATTGATAACACTTGGGCATCGCCTGTATTCCAAAAGCCTTTAAAACTAGGGATAGATATCGAAGTCCATTCGGTGTCCAAATACTTAGGTGGACACAGTGATGTTGTTGCCGGTGTAATTGTATCAAAAGCTACAATTTTGGATTCTATTCTCGGTAACGAACATGAGTTACTTGGTGCGAAAATGGCTCCTTTTGAAGGATGGCTTATCTTAAGAAGTTTGAGAACACTTATGATAAGAATGAAAGCGCACCAAGAGAATGCTATGCATGTCTCTCAATATTTAGAAAATCATGATAAAGTGAAACAGGTTTTTTATCCAGGTCTTGAAAGTTTTCCGCAGTATGATCTTGCTCAAAAACAAATGACAGGATCAAGTGGTCTGTTAAGTTTTGAGTTACAAACTAAAGACATTCAAAAAATAAAAACATTTGTGGATAGTTTAACTTTTTTCAAACTTGGCGTCAGTTGGGGCGGACACGACTCTTTAGTTTATGCTCCTGTTATCAGTTATCTGAAAGAACTTAGTCCTGAAAAATTTGAAGCAATGGGCATCAATGCGAGTATCATTAGAATATCTGTAGGGCTTGAAAATTATCAAGATTTAATTGGAGACTTATCTGATAGTTTGGATTTAATATGAGACAATTATTCAAGACTCTCATAACTTTCAGCACCAAAAGATGGTGCACAATAACAAAGGAATAACAAGTCCGTTTCTCCAGTATTAGTAATGCGTTGCGCTGTGTCTGCAGGAATTAATACTGCATCGCCACTTTTGACATTTTTTTGCATCGACTCCCCTATTTCTACTAACCCTTGACCATCTAAAATATAGTAAGTCTCTGTCGTTCCTTTCAATCGATGCCAAGCAGTTGTGACGCCGGGTAAGACTCTCGCTCTGGCTAAAGAAAGTTTAGTTTCTGAAGGGTCGTTTATAATTTCTAAAATGTGGCATCTCTCTTCGGTTTCAAACTCCTCTGATTCGTCTGGCCTAAAAAGGTAGTCGTCCATATTTAATTAATAATAAGTTTTCTGACAAAGACCTCTTTGTCTTGAATTATTGAAAAAACGTAAGCTCCCGGAGGGATTGTACTAAGGTCTATTTGATTATTATAAATACCATCAAAATCAACAACCTTTTCATTCATAAAGTTGCGACCATCGAGTCCTGTAATTAATATTTGAGTCGGTCTTTTTACCGCTTTGAAAGCAACCGTCAAATTGTCTTTTGCTGGATTAGGAAACATTTCAAACTCATCTACAAATTGACATTGGTTAACGTTTGTTTCAACAATATCTTTTTCTTTGATTGTGATATTCGTTTGGCATGTTGAACTTTGAGCGACATCAAGAATCCAGTTATAGCTATCTAGTATATCCTTTTCTAATACATCAGGTAATTGCGCACTTAATGCAGCGAAATGCCCAATAAAAAGAACAGAAGCTATCATTCTGATAAGAACTTTCATGTTACGATTTTTAATAAAGTTAAGCATTTTCACAAACTATGAATCAAACACAAGCCTTAATCAACTCAATTTTCAAGCGGCAAATGCTTTTTTAAGATAAAATTTTGATTTTGATTTGATTAAATAGATTAGTTTGCAATAAATTATATTCTTTATGGATTGGAAGTCTGGTATCATCGGCTTTAAATCATATTTAATTCTTGAGCGATCACTTTCAACGCATTCTATCGATGCATACTTGCGTGATATAAACAAACTATGGGAATTTATTAAGATGCAAAATCAAGATATTGGACCAAAGGAGATGAGTTATGCCTTTCTGCAATCTTTTATCATGTATATCAACAAATTGGGTCTGGGTGAACGATCTCAAGCACGCATTATTTCAGGTATTAAGGCATTTTATAAATATCTTCTCGTTGAAAATATTATTGATAACGATCCAACGGAGTTGCTCGAAGGGCCAAAATTAAAAAGGAAAATTCCTGACGTACTTTCATTTGAAGAAATTGATCAAATATTATCTGCTATTGATCTTAGTGAACAAATGGGACATCGCAACAGAGCCATTTTAGAAACACTTTATGCTTGCGGCTTAAGAGTCAGCGAATTGGTTAATCTAAAATTATCAAACTTTTTCCCAGAAGTAGAATATGTCAAAGTGATTGGAAAAAACAATAAGGAAAGAATTGTGCCCATCAGTCAAGAAGCGATTAAACAAATACAATACTATATTGAACACTATAGAAATCACATGGAGGTTAAACCTGGTTTTGAAGATTTCGTTTTTCTAAATAGGAGAGGCCGATCCTTATCGCGCGTTATGATTTTTACAATTATAAAAAAGTTGGTACAAAAAGTTGGGATCAAAAAAAATGTGAGCCCTCATACATTCAGACACTCATTTGCCACTCATCTGGTGGAGGGCGGCGCGGACTTAAGAGCAGTACAAGATATGCTGGGGCACGAATCAATAACAACAACAGAAATTTATACACATCTCGATAGAGAATACTTGCGTAATACAATTTTAAAATATCACCCAAGAAATAAATCAGCCATATAAATTCTTTCCATTATAAAGTTATTTTTGATCACTCAAATGAATCACATTATAAAATTTAAATATCATATCTGGATTTTGGTTTTTATCGCCATGGGTTGTGCGCAATTTCAAAGTCCAAAAGGTGGACCAAGAGATACAGATCCACCTCTTTTAATTGAGGCTGAATCAGAACCAAATTATCAAACAAATTTTGTCAAGAAACCGATTGAGTTACACTTTAATGAATGGATTAAAATCACAAATCCTACTAAAGAAATTGTTATTTCCCCTCCTACGGACTATCCAATAAAAGTCATTGAAAAGGGAAGGCGTGTGCTTTTAGAATTTTCAGAAGATGAAGTTTTAAAGGAAAATACTACCTATCAAATCAACTATGGTGATGCAATAAAAGATTTTACAGAAGGAAATATTATAAAAAATCTGGTCTTCATTTTTTCAACTGGCGATGTGATTGATTCTCTTTCAGTATCAGGTAAAGTCATTGACGCATTAACAAAAGAACCGCTTGATAATGTTATTGTTTCTCTTTATGATAACCTATCTGATACTGCATTTACGAAAACGAAGCCACTTTATTTTACGAAAACGAATAAAGATGGGTCTTTTAATTTGACAAACTTAAGAAGCGATACTTTTCAGATATTTGGATTAACTGATAACAATGTCAATTACTTCTATGATCGATTAGATGAAAAAATAGCATTCAATGATTCTACAATTTTAGTATCAGATCTTGATTCAACATTTGTGACATTGGAATTATTTGATGAAGAAGACCCTCCTCGTCAAATTAGTGTGAAACAATCTAAATCAGGATTAATAAAACTTGTCTATTCTCCCCCTCTACAAGATGTGGACATTACCCTTTTGGATGCAGACCCTTTTTATACATTCAATGAAATTGTAAAAGACACCGTTTATCTCTGGCATAACGCACTAGAATTGGACTCTCTGACTTTTACTTTAAAATCAGGAGAGCTATCAGATACGATTATGAGCAAGCCTGCAAAAGATAGTTTTATAGGAAGCAACTTCAATTTTGATAAATCTTTTGTACAAAAATTCAACTTTCACAAAGAGGATTCTTTAAATATAAAGTTCAATCATCCAATTAAGAACATTAAATTAGACAGCATAAGCGTATATGACACCGTTAGTTCATTCAACATATCATATTCAGAATTTAACAACCGAATACTTTCGATAAAATTGGATAGCCTACAAGACAACAGCAGTTATTCATTCCAACTACTGCCTGGTGCCATCACCGACATTTATAACAACAGTAATA
>JABDKX010000189.1 GCA_013001975.1 Saprospiraceae bacterium
GATGGGATGGGAGATATAATAACTCAAATTATGTTGAGCAAGGTGTATATACTTATCTTATAAAATTTGAATTAATCAATTCAGATGTCAAAATTTTTGCAGGTGATCTGACACTGATTAAATAACTGTCATTTATACCAAACCTTCTTTGATCGCTCGCGATACTGCAGCTGCAACAGAATGAACTTGCATTTTAGCATAGATGTTACTGATATGTTTGTTTACAGTTGCATAGGAAATAAAACATTTGCTGGCAATCATTTTGTAGCTATATCCTTGTACTAGAAGTTTTAAAATTTCTTTTTCGCGTTTGGTAAATTCTATTTTATCACCTTTAATTTTTTTGATAGAGTTGTTAAAAAGGCTAAGGACTTTTTTCGCCACACTTGGGGTCATAGGTGCTCCGCCATCCATAACTTCTTGGATACCATCTAATAATTTCATTGGTGAATTTTGCTTAAGTAGGTATCCATCTGCTTTGGCACAAATAGCTTCTAAAATCTTATATTCTTCTTCGAAAACTGTTAACATGACCACTTTTATCTCAGGGAAATGATTTTTTACCAATTTGAGTCCTTCTATACCATCAACATTAGGCATGTTAATATCCATTAGAATAACATCGGGTTTTAATTTTTTTATATGATTAACAATATCAGTACAATCATCAAAATCGCCCACACAAGACATATGATCCATTGAGTCTAATAACATTTTAAGCCCGCTGCGGCGTAATATGTTATCCTCGAATATGACTATTTTGATCATGCTTTTTTCTATAATATTAAATGAATTTTCTAATTATTACAATTGCTATTTTCAACGATTTATCTTTCAGATTTTGTATTAAAAGTAAATTTGACTTTGGTGCCAATATCTTTAATCGAATCAAATTCTAAATTTCCTTTTATTTCCTTAGCTCTATTTTTCATATTCTTAATGCCATTTCCACCTAATGTATTCATTTTTTTGACTTCTTCATAGTTAAATCCTTTACCATCATCTGTCATAATTAATTCAAAAAGATTATTTCTGATAGCGATATAAACCTTTATTCTGTGGCCACTTGAATATTTAATAGCATTATTTACGCTTTCTTTAAAAATAAGATAGATATTTCTTCTTTGCACCATTGTTAAAGTATTGTTGAGAATATTTTCATTGAAGTTGAAATCTATTTGCCATTCATCTGTGTCTTCAAAGCCTGAGATATAGGCTCTCATCCTGTTAATTAAATCTTCTACTTTGTTGTTATCGGTACTAATCGTCCATACAATATCATTGAGTGATTCCATGACTTGAAGGGCGCCACTATTAATCTTGTCAAGCATTTTTTCAACTGTACTATTTTGACTTTTTAAATTCTTTAGGGCAAGCGTCCCAAATAATGAAATGCTGGATAAGGTCGATCCAATGTCATCATGGAGATCTCTTGAAATTCGATTTCTTAACAGTTCCAATTGGATGGCTTGATTTCTTTTATATGAAATAAACAGATATATTAGAAGGCATATTAATCCTAGTATAATTAATTTAAACCACCAAGTTTTCCACCATGGAGGTTGTATAGTAAAATTTAAATTCGCCTCTTGTGATTCCCAGTTGGAATGTGTGCCTATCGCTTGGACTTGTAGTTCATATGATCCCGGATCTAAATTCGTAAGTATAACATTATTTTGATTTCCTAATTCAATCCAATTTTCGTTTTGACCTTTTAGTTTGTATCTGTATTTGTTTTTCTTTGGATTTGATAAATCTAATAAGGAGAATTCGAATGTGATTATTCTCTCAGTATGTGGTAGTGATATTTTGGGCATATACTCTAATGATGACTCTAATTGAAAATCACTTTTATTATTATCAACTTTATTTCTCTTTATTTTTACATCCTCATTACTTAAGCGCATACTGGTGAAAATCAATCGAGAAGGCTTGGTATCAAGATAAAAATCTTCAGGGTTAAAATAATTCATACCTCTGATTCCTTGAAAGAAAAATATCCCACTTTTTGTTCGGCCGCTTCCGTACTTATTAAATTCTAAATGTTGCAAACCATCGTCGGCGTCAAAAGTCATAACTAAACTATTATCTTTTGGATCAACAACAAATAATCCTCTGTTACTACTCATCCAAAGGTTATTTCTTTTATCAGCGAGAATACCATAAATGACATTATTAGGTAGACCATTTTTGGTACTTATATTTGTCACTTCATTCGTAATAAAATTCAAGCGATCTACACCTAAATTAGTGCCTACCCAGATAATGCTGTCAGGGTAAATCGGGTCCAAGTGCATTGAAAATACTTTATTACTTGTTAGCTTCTGATTGTTATTAGAAAGTGGACTGTATTGCTTCCATTGTTGGCTTTGTCGATTATAACTTAAAATGCCCCCTTGAAGAAATGAACACCATATTGTACTGTCTTTGGTATTCAAACTTTGTGAAATTGCAAATAATTTCCATTGGCTGGTCAAACTGGCTTCTTCTTTGTAATCTGTGAGGAATTCATTATTACTTGATATAACAAAATCAAACTCACGACTTTCTTTATACATATCATATCCTGACCAAAAACGTTCACCTTCATGGAATAGAAAAAAAATTTCATCATATGGTCTACTTATTTCCTTATTAAAACGCCTAATGGGTTGTCCTTTCAAATTGTATTTGTAAAGTAGTCTTTCCATTTCTGAAAATCGCATAAGAATGAATCCATCTTTTAAAGGAAAGAAGTTTAAGTGAAGCGATTGAATTGTATCAATAATTGATTTTGTCTCTTCATCAAAGTAAAACAAATTTAAATTTTTGTGGTTTTCTAAAAAGACTATTCTATCATCTAAGAGTTGAAAGGGCGATCCAGCATCACTTATATATTTAAATTTAGATCTTGCCAAATTATATTTAAAAACACCATCTGCATTTGTCGATATCCACAAATTATTATTTCTGTCTTCGGAAATGTGTACAACATATTGTTTGTAAGCAAAATTTATCTCTGGGAATTGACGATCATGAATGCTGTTGAATTTGTTTTTATCAGGATTTAAAGTAACTAAACCAATCCCAAGCATTGATAACCAAATTGTACCATTAGAATCAACAATGTGTACATTTGGTTTATGATTGTTTTGACCAAAATAAAAACAATTGAATAGTTTACCTGTCGATTTGTTAAGTTCACAATATTGATGATTTCCAAAAATAAAAACCTTATTCCTATTTGAGTCTATGGCTAATTTATTTTTATAATAATTTTCAAACTCTAATTTATGAGAAAGGAGTGTCTTGAATTTAATTTTAGCTGTATAGTTATCATAGTTAAGGCTGTAAGAAAATAGAGTATCATTTTCAATATAATATATATCGTTTTTTAGTATATAAATGCGATGGCATTCTGGTTTTCTTTCGATGCCATTAAACCTTTTTTCAATTGGAATAAAGTTTACATTCGTTTCATCAACAAGGTCAGAAATCGCAACTTTTGGGTCATTATTTTTTGATACAACCCAAGTACTTTCTTTTACTTCTATCCACAAATGATCATGGTCATCCCTAAAAGAACTATAAGATCCTGATTTGTGACTCA
This sequence comes from Saprospiraceae bacterium, assembly GCA_013001975.1. Taxonomy (GTDB): domain Bacteria; phylum Bacteroidota; class Bacteroidia; order Chitinophagales; family Saprospiraceae; genus RFSX01. The sequence goes on from JABDKX010000189.1 coordinate 3,590, forward strand.
GCACTTTCGATTTATAGAATAATTTATGCTTTGAATCAAAATAATTAAGATTTGAAAATCTATTAAGAACCCATAAGTTGTCATTGGAATCAAAATAAATAGGAACTATTTTATCCGAAGAGATACTTAGAGAATCTGATGGGTCATTAGTATAAGATTCTACTTTGTGACCATCATATGAACTCAGACCTTCAGGTGTACCTATCCAAATTTTTCCATGTCTGTCTTCAATAGTTCTCCCTACATAACTTGCCGGTAGACCTTCTTCAACTTTGATAGTTTCAAAATCTAGTAACTGAGGTTTTATATCAAGAACTTGCCCTAGACATTCACATGTCCAAAAGACTATAATAAGAAGTAATAAAGCTCTTGATAATACCATTTGTCCTTATTTAAGGAATCACAAATACCTAAACTTTTATGAAGTTAACCAGATTTTATTACTCCAATAAATTAAAATTTGAACGAACCATATTGATATATATTCAGATTATTCTTATTCGAAGACACCTGAACTTGAATTTAAGTTGTACTGATGATATCAATATTTTAAGCTTGGGAATTTGAAATAATGATTAAAGTAAATACTACTATCTATGGGATTATGCAGAGTCTTTTTTACTGTTTTTTTTTAGAATAGAAGATAGATTTAAGATTTTCATGATTTTATTTTAGAGATTTAATATAAAGTCTATGAAATTACCAATATAAATATAAGACTTTGATTAACACCTTCTTGTTACTAGAATCAATGATATTTTGTGTTGAAAACACCAAATTTATTATTACATTTTACTAGATGAAGCAGTAAAAGAGTTATTGGGGGTACTAACAAATTCCAAATAGTCGATTAAACTTCTTAGGAATCTCAGTTTCAAAGTTCATTTTTTGATTTGAAATTGGATGCACAAATTGTAACTTTTGTGCAAGAAGGTAAAGCCCGTTTCCTTTGATGTTCTTTTCTTTTTGGTTATAAATGAGATCACCACAGATTGGAAATCCTATAGATAATAAATGTTTACGAATTTGGTGGCGCCTTCCGGTATAAGGCTTCACTTCAACCAAATTTATAAAATCAAATTTTGCAGATTGAATACATTTCTTGACAAGATATTCTGATTGAGCTGTTTTGTTATCAATATCCGATTCTATTAAACCTCTTTGAGGCATTTTTCCTATTGTTACAGCTAAGTATGTTTTCTTAATTTCCTTGTTTTTAAATTTGTCAGAAAGTGAGATTATTGATTGATTCGTTTTTGCAATAATCATTAATCCACTTGTAGCATAATCTAATCGATGAACAGGGTAGGGCCTGATTAAAGCATTGTCTAGTTCTGATTTTTTTAAATTAAAAGGAAGGCAATTGGCTAATGTTGCTTTTTGGTTTCCACTGGTGAGCAGGCCAGCTGGCTTTTCAACTACAGCTAAGTGATCATCTTCAAATAAGACTTTAATAATCTTTTCAAAAATGGGTTTATGCTTAATTGAGTCGTCCTCAAGAATAGAAATCAAATCACTGCTATTTATATAATCTCCAGAATGGGCTTTTCGACCATTGATTAATACCAATCCTTTTTTGATCTTTTTTTTTAATCCTTTGCGAGATGATAATGACGCAAAAGTAGAAACATCAAGGTCAGATATTCTGATGTTGTTTTCTATGTCAGAAATATTATGTTCTTCAATAACTTTCAGATTTCAAAATTAATTTTGATCATCACTAAACATCGTTTCCGTATAATACGACTTATCTAAAACCATAAATACAATAAGCATGACCATGTCAATAAAAATGCTCAAAATGTATTCAAATTTACCAGCTGTATTAACCAACGCACCTGAATCTTTATCTGCATTAAATAAGATGAATGAAAATAATCCAAATGCAATGCTCAACGAAAGAACAGTAATTACTGCTGGAACAACAAACCTGTGTTGGAAGAACATAAAAATTCCTGCTAGAATAAATAAAATAGAAATGATAAAACTATAAGGTGCTAATTTTTTTGTCCAGTATATCCTGTATTCAGAAAGCTTCGCAGAATCCATAATAGTTTGAACAATATCAACATTATTGGATGAATCTCGAGCCAAAGAATCACCTAAGAGAAATTTAAGATTATCGGGAATAGAATCCATCTCATTAATCACTGTTGTATCTCCATTGACATCAATCTTAATTTTACTATTATGATCCTTTGTCATTTCTTCCATGCCTTGTTCTTGTATGGCTACAATCTTATCAATGTTCATATCGGCTAAATCACCAGTTGCCCCACATCCTCCAAATAAAATCATAAAAATCGCAAAAACGATAATCCAAGTTGGTTTTGACATAAATTTTAAATTTCTACTAATCTAGATATTTAACTAAACAATTATAAAAAGTTTATGTTTCAATATTATAACTATGATTAATGTTCAGTGTATTATATATATGGAAATTAAAAATATAAAAAATAACCCAAAAAATAGGGTCTAAATCGTTTACGTTTCGATCCTTTTCGGCATTAATATACGTAACTCTTATAAAAGTCATGAATGCAACACTATACTTACGAGAAACTAAACTTATAACAAGCGCTTTAAATTCGGCGTTGGCTAAACCTTTAGTTTCACTTAGATTCAAAAAAGTTGAGGAGGTGAATCACCTGTTACTAAATATACAATCCAAAGCATTACCAGTGAGTTGGTTTATTACTTCGAGTGAGGGCAGTGTTATATTAAGCGGACACAGCTCACTTACAAACGATTTAATCAATATTGATTCTTTAGAAAGTGGTCACTACTATCTGAGAGCAGCTGGAGAGAAATTACATTTCGAGATCTACTAACTGTGAATTGTCTCAATCAGGTTTTTTAAATATGCTTCCTTTTTAATTATCCGAGTGCCGTACCAACTAAAAGCTTCACCATCAACAAGTATAATCTTTGAATTTGGGGAAATACGTTTTAATTCATCAACATGTTTTTCTCTAAAAGGAAATGGTTCTGATGACAGCAAAATGTAATCTGCCGAAGCAGCTTCAATGTCCTCTAGTTTAATTTCAGGATATCTTAATAATGATTTATATATATTTTCAAATCCGCATTTCTCCATCATGCTGTTTATAAATGTATCTCCGCCAACAGTCATGTACGGATTTTTCCAAATCAAATAAATAGCCTTCTTCCTTTCCTTATTTTTTACAGCGATATTGAATATCGTATTTTCCAATTGGATAATAATGTCTTTAGCTTTATTTGCAGTTCCTGTGAGATCACCTATCTTATGAATAAGTTGAATGTTATCTTCAACTGTTTTAATGTCTGTAATATGTGTTTGAAACTGTTTTTGTAATACTTGTATTTGGTCCTTAGAATTTTCTTCTTTATTTCCAATAATCAAATCAGGTTTCAAGTCAATGATTTTTTGAACATTTAGCGTTTTTGTGCCACCGATTTTTTCTTTGGACTTAAACCATTCTTTAGGGTGAATACAAAATTTAGTGATTCCAATAACTGCTTCATCTAATCCTAAATCAAATAAGAGTTCTGTTTGAGAGGGTACAGTTGAAATAATTCTCACTATTGAATAATAATCTTTTTCGTTATAGTTCCATTGTTATTAGCAGCTCTGATTACAAAAGTGCCGCTTCCAACATTATTAGGCAATATATAAAAGTTTGTGTTCTCAATCTTTTTACTGTATACTTTTTTGCCATTTAAATTAAAAATATCAATTGTTGCATTAATAAAATCTTCTGAGCATCTTATGCTGATATTTTCAGAATTTAAAACAGGATTTGGTGAGAAATCTAAGTATTGGTTTGTTTCATATTTAATCTGAGAAGTCGTTATCTCATAATCTGGATTATAGTATTCAATAATGCTGTTAAAGGTTGTTTCACTTCTCCTAAAACCGTTAGTTACTAAATAGATTGAACCAGTGTAGGGATTGGCACAGACATCTCTGATCCGACCTAATTCATTAAAATGATGTTCTACATTTTCTACTTGATTATTATTTGATATTGTATAAACTGACAATGAAGGTGTTTTTACAGCGCCCCCCAAGACTGCCATTAAAACTTTATTCTTCCATTCAGGAATAGCAACATGATTGTAAAGGAATAAATCATTTAATGCTGTGCATTTATCAGTTTGCCATATCGGTTCTTTTACATCATTTTTGTCGCAGTAATTTATTTCAGCATTGGTATTGCAAACACCCTCTACATGTGGCCATCCATAATTTTGTCCCGCTTTAATAACATTAAATTCATCATACATTGATGCCCCATGTTCTGTTGAAAATAGTGTGCCGTTTGGATGAATCATTAATCCTTGAGGGTTTCTATGCCCAAAAGAATAAATTGAACTGTTTGCAAATGGATTGTCATTTGGAATCGTACCGTCTAAATTTATACGATGAATCTTACCAGATGGAGATGCTAAATCTTGACTTGAATCTTGGACAAACCTATCTCCCAGTGTGAAAAATAATTTTTTGTCGTTTGATATTAACATTCTACATCCTGAGTGGTTTACCCAAGTAGGAATATTTCCCAATATTATATTTTCGAGAATCAGTGTATCTTGAAATAATTTATAAGTAGCAATTGTTTTAATAAGATTGTTGGAAGAATTTCTTTGATCGTAGTTTATAAATATTAGTTTATTTTGTTCAAATTCTGGATGAAAACAAAAACCCAACATGCCTGCCTCAGATTGTTGGGAAACTGAATCAGACAGATCTAAGATTGTTGTGATGTTTCCGGTTTCAGGATTTAATCTTTGGACGCGACCTGGTCTTTCAGTCACCCAGATATGATCATTAGGACCCCATTTAATTTCCCAAGGCTTATTAAGTCCTGATGAAATTTCTCTTTTTAACAACACCGTACTATCTAGTTTGATTTCATCTTGTGAAATAATCCAATTAATGCTCAAAAAATAGAGTATAATAAATAGGTGAAATTTCATATTTGGCAATTTAGTATCAATAAATTCATTTTAAATTTATCAAATACTCCAATCAGTTTATTTTAATAATTAATTAAACACTGAAAATGTCACAAAAGACACAATATTTAATGCCTTTGACTTCGTATCCAATCAGCAACCAAGGTCATCGTCCCTTCATTGAATGTTTCATCAATTGTTTTGTATTCAGATGGCGATCCAGTTGTTGCAGTTTGAAATAAATGATTTTGACCAGACATTTCTTTAATCTTAAAATTTTCATTGCCCCCAAATTCTAAAGCCTTCCTTATCCCTTCAAGATTTTCCTTTGAAGATACTTGCAGATCTAATGAACCATTAATTGCAAGGACTGGACAAGTCACTTTTGATAAATGATCAAAAGGGTTGAATCTGATAAAGTAAGTCATCCAAGGACTTGTTAAGGTATTTACTTGATTGGTTGTAAAGTTGTCGATGTCTCCCAGTTTATTTTTAAAGGACTCTGGAAATTTCCTAATTTTTTTCTTAAATATTTTATGCACTCCTGATTTTAATTTATCAGGACTTAACTTTGGGTTTTCAATGATATATTGATAGCATGCACTTGTTAAATCTTCATTAGCCAGAATATCCGCTTGAGGTATACTGTCCGCTTCAGCAATCATTCTTCCTTGCAGAGATAATAATTCAGGGATCGGAATGCCCGGCCCTGCCAGTAAAACAATGAAAGAAACATCTTTATTTGAATTGGCTACCATGGGTGCAATAAGACCACCTTCACTATGTCCAATTAATCCAATCAACATTCCGTTCATATCTTTTCTCCCTTTTAAATAAGCAACCGCCGAAGAGGCATCACCAGCATAATCTGCTGAAGTTGCAGGTGCGCGATCTCCAGTAGATTTTCCTACGCCTCTATCATCATAGCGAAGAACAGCAATGGCATTTCTTGTTAAATAGTCTGAAAGCACAAGGAAAGGTTTGTGGTTAAACAACGGGATAAATGAATTTCTATCTTGAGGTCCTGAACCTGAAATTAATACAACGACATGATTATATTGACCAGTTTTGGGAATCGTTAAAGTACCTGACAAAGTATGATTTTCAGTGAGGTTTTTAAATGTAACTTCTTCTTCTATATAGTCAATAGTGGTAGGTTCTTGTGGTCTTCTATTTTCAATTGTATCGTCTTCTGTTTTTATTAAGACTAGCGGGAAAGACATTGGACCTTGATTAAAGTTTCCATTTATTTTATCTCCATCTTTCGTTAGCCTCCCTTCAAAAGTGAGTTGAAGTTGCTTAGCTGTAATCTTTAATTGATGAGCATCGAAAA
>JABDKX010000210.1 GCA_013001975.1 Saprospiraceae bacterium
CATTACCACCACTTGCATCATTTTCAAAGGTGATAGTATTCGTTCCGGCTGATGTTTGTTTGATATGTAAATGAGCGTTCATTGTTGTTGAATTGATCCCTACCTTATCATTATTAAATTCACCATAAATAAGTTCCTTGTCCTTGTCATTACTGATAACTAAGGTGTTAGACACATTAGGCGCATTCATTCCTGCTTCGTGTCCCAAAAAAACATTATTGTCCCCATCATTATTTCTTCCTGCATCATGTCCTAAATAGCTGTTATAGCTTCCTGAAGCGTTTCGACCAGTACCCGAACCAATCATCACATTATATAAAGCTGTTGTATTTGTGTATCCTGACTGATATCCATTGTATACATTATTGTTTCCAGTAGTATTATTATACCCACTTCGAAAACCAATAAATGTATTGTCGTATCCAGAATCGTTATTAAGTCCAGCTTCAAAGCCTGCACCCACATTGCCACTGGCAGTTAATGAAGTTGCCCCACTTGATCCTGTATTTTTTAAAGCAGAATATCCGAGAGCTACATTTTCTGATCCATCACCTACATTAAATAAACTTTGAGCTCCGATACCTACATTTTCATCTCCATCTGAGCTGTTTTTCCCAGTTAGATGTCCAAGAAAAACATTGTCTTCTCCGAGGTCAATTAATTCAGCAGCTTCAAACCCAATAGCCGTATTATTAATTCCTTCAGCTGTTTCTCCCGCACTAGAACCCACAAATACACTTTCTCTACTGTTCATACTATTGGTTCCAGCTCTATTACCAATGAAGGTGTTATCGTTTTCTGTATTTTGATATCCTGCTCTTCTGCCAACAAAAGTATTTCTTGTCCCTAAAATATTTAAAGCTCCAGCAGATCTTCCTATATAAATATTATCATCTCCGGTGGTCGTTTTATTTCCTGCAATGGTTCCAATAAAAATATTATTGTTAGCTGAAGTTCCTATATCTTCTCCAGCACCTTCTCCGATTATTATATTATCTGAATTAGTCGAATTTAAAAATTCAATTGCTATGTCGCCACTTCCGACGCTTTTTATCTCGAGACTCCCAGTAGCACCTTCAACTTCCATGTTGATATAATCCGATGCGCCATTTATGGCTTCTACTTTCGTGTCTCCATCCGAATCTTCAATCAAATTCGAAACAGGTGCATCAGCCCAAGATGCAGTACCATTGCCATTGGTTTGTAAATATTGATTCGGTGTTCCATCAACGTTTGGCAATGTGTAAACATTATTGATTTTTAAAAAACCTGTGTTGGATAAACTCAATCTTTCTCCTGAATTATATATTCTAACTTCATCTGAAGCACCATCATGATAAATCCAGGAATGAACTATTCCATTAATGCCAAATCCATAATATGGTTTGCTACTTGGGTCTCCATTTGTCTCCATGAACATTCCTCCAAAAGCAGCACTTGTTACTTCTTTTCTAATTCCAAATGCCTCAGTTGTTGACAAATTAGCTGTTCTATTAATAAACAATTGGTCATTATAAATAGTAACAGGATTCTCACCTTCAACATCAATTTCTATTTTGTCTGTCGCACCATTTTCTATTGCTTTTACATAGGTATCATTGTCAACACCATCTTCGATCAAATCTGCAGTTCCACCTCCACTGGTAAATGCCTGCCATGATGCACCATCCCAATATTCAAATCTGGTATTTGTATCATAATATATAACCTGACCTAAAGTCGGACTTGCCGGGTAAGTTGTTAATCTTGGAAAAACAATACCATCTGATTTGATTTCAGATTCTTGTTGACCAAAAGCAGCAAAACCCATAAATAATGTAAAAAATAATATTTGATTTAGTGTTTTCATTATTGTATTGTTTGAATAAGGTAAATTAATATGTCAAAGCTATTTCCTTTCGAAGGCTATTAAAACACCCAATTAAGTAAGATTGAAATATCCCTTATATAAGGGATGAACGAACGATCGGCGGAGCCGTCAAGACTGACAAGTCTTGAAGAGAGAGAACCGCGAAAGCGGAAGGAGATCAAAAGAAGGAGAGCAGACCGAACGATCGGCGGAGCCGTCAAGACTGACAAGTCTTGAAGAGAGAGAACCGCGAAAGCGGAAGGAGATCAAAAGAAGGATAGCAGAACGAACGATCGGCGGAGCCGTCAAGACTGACAAGTCTTGAAGAGAGAGAACCGCGAAAGCGGAAGGAGAGCAGACCGAACGATCGGCGGAGCCATCAAGACTGACAAGTCATAAAGAGAGTTATCTACATTTAGAAAATGAACTTGAAGTAATAAGGTTTTGTAAAGAATACCTATTTTGCACATATAACAAATATTAATATCTTACAATTTCCTATGGTCAACAGATATTTCATTAGACTTTTAATTTGTTTTATCACTTTTACTTTAATTTCTTTAGATGTAAAATCTGAAGGCACAAAACAATTGGCACCTAACGAATCAATTGTAATCGAAGGCAATGAAACGCATGATATTGCATCATTGCATATCGACAGTCCTATATACAATAACTTCGCTTCTAGAAAAAACAAAAATCCCGAAAGCCGTTTATATGTTCATATTTCTGACCCAACTTCAGAATGTATCTTCCTTGGATTTAGTGCGGCACATTTGATGAATGATGGCGGCTTGCAAGACATAGAGTACTGGGTTCTTGATCCAAGTGGGAAAGAGATTTTCGGAGGTGTTAAATTATTTGATGGGGAAAGTGAAATTAAAAATTGGCAAGAAGCGGTCAATGGACCTGAACAATTAAACGGCAATGGTGGCTATAATGCTACTTACATCAGTTCGGACGATTTGACTTCTCGTGGTTGGACAGGTGAGGGAGACTATTACATTGAGTTTAGAAACAGATCAAGTGGATTGCCTTTTTTGATTGATTATTTTGATATCACAGTAGCATCGAATAATAATGAAAACTTTATAGAAAAGCCTGGCCGAGTGTGGGCTTATAATTGGGCTCTGTTTTCTATTAATGACTTTGGATTTCCAAACAGACCATTCAATGGATCATTTTACATTTGTGCACCAGATACCTATGACGAATCAAAATCTTTTATTAGTAAGATTGATTTTAATGGATCTGGGTTTCAACCAGCAGCATTTAATTTTGCATTCAATAGCTTTGGAACAGATACAACAGGCAATGTTGTTTTCGACAGGCAGAGTGTAGAGAATAGAAATAGAACGCTTTGGGAATATCCAATTTATTTAAATGATCCTGTTGATATATGTGAAGAAGCCATTTTAGGGGATGCTAAAATACAATCTATCAGAAGGTGTGATAATAATGGCTTTGAATTTGGTGTTTATATAAAAGCTCACAGTGAAGTTAATTTTCTTCTAGATTTTCATGATCAGGATGGCATATTTACAGCAAACACCAAAGATGTTGTGATTGCGGAATCTTTCGAATTTGATGGACTGGATACCCTGGTTTTTTTATTTTGGGATGGAATTGATGGACTCGGTAACGATTACAATAATTTGCAAGGTGGAGAGATTCCTGTAAAAATGATTTATGGGCAAACCCCATTTCATTTTCCAATTTATGATGGCGAATATTTATTTAATGGGTTGAATGTAGAACAAGTTCGACCAAGAAGTTTTAATCCAACTTTGCTATTCTATGATGATACAAATATAACTGAAGATCCAGGTAACAATAATGTCAAAGCACAACTTGTAGGATGCGAATCTCCTTGTCATAGTTGGGATCTTTATTTGAATCAAAATTTTATTGGGTTTGGTAATAAGAATACGATAAATACTTGGTGGTTTGCGCATCAAATTCAAGAAGAAAAAGTATTTGATATTCCAAGTTATTACACTTGTAGCATAGAAGGACCTTCTGGTTTTTGTGAAAACGAAACGATAAAATTATTAGCAAGACCCCGACTAAATCCTCTGGCGGGAGAGCCATATCCAATATCTGAAATAGCCTGGAATGGACCAGGTATTGTCGGTAGTAACAATTTATCTTATATTGAATTAGATGAAGAAGGAGAGTATACGGCTGAAATATTTTGGATCAATGATGATGATGTCGAATGTTCCAGTGTATGCGCACATACAGTTGAAATGTTAACCATTTTTAATGTTGTTATTGATACTACCATCATCTTAGGAAATATTGTCGAGATTAACGCTGAACAATATTTTGACGAAGGGTCTTTTATACAAAACCTAACAGCTAATAATGGTTGTGATTCCATTCTAACGATCAATGTTGACGTTATTATTCCAGATGTTATTTTGACTTGTAAATTGGAAGGTCCACCCACGGTTTGCACCAATGAAACTACCCTAATCAGTTCATTGCTTACCCAATCAATTCTGCCTGATTATCCAGTCAACATATTGTCTTATGAATGGAGTGGTCCAAATATAATTAAAGAGGATAAAGATCAAATCGAAATTGGCGAAGAAGGTA
>JABDKX010000230.1 GCA_013001975.1 Saprospiraceae bacterium
AAACTATTTTGTTCCTTAATTATTGATGATGTTCTTTGCGTTATCAATTGCAAATAATACAACAATTCTGACTCAAACTCACTGTTGTGTTCAACGATAAAATCTGCAACTGCCGTTGGTGTTTTCAAAACTTTATTCGCCACTACATCACTCACAGTTTGGTCAATGTCATGACCAATTCCTGTCAACACAGGTTTTGGTGAAAGCGCGATAGCTTCAGCAATTTTTAAATTGTCAAAACCAGATAAGTCAAGTTTTGATCCACCGCCTCTGATAATGGCGATGACATCATAATCTCCTTTTGAAGCTTCCTTCAACGCCTCTACAACTTCCTTTTCAGTCTTTTGTCCTTGCATAGCTGTTTGAAAAAGGTCGATATGAAAGTCATAACCATAGCCGTTTTCAAAGATTTGATTTTTAAAATCTTGGTATCCTGCTGCTGTTTCTGATGAAATGACTGCCACCTTTTGAATCACAGTCGGCAATTCAAGTTCACCATTCCTTTCGAGTAAATCTTTTGCTTTGAGGGCCTCTATGATCTTCTGTCTGTTGAGTTCAAATTGTCCAAAAGTAAACGCAGGATCGATATCTTGAATGTTCAAACTCATTCCGTATCGTTCACTAAAAACAACGGTAACTTTCAGTTTGACTTTGATGCCTTCAGTAAGAATTGACTCTGTTAGTTTATCTAATTTTTTCTTAATAAATAAGTACTGACGATACCAAAGCGTAGCAGATGATTTGGCAACGATTTGATCTGAAGATTCATCTTTTTCGATGAGTTCGATGTAGAGGTTTCCCCTTGAATTGGAGACTTGGTTTATTTCGCATTCAACCCAAATGGGTTCATCAAAATTTAGCGCGATTACGCGTTTGATGTATTGGTTGACTTCAAATAAAGAATAAGCTTCCAAATTATAATTTTAGACAAATTTAGAAAGCTTATTCAATATTCATATTTTATCTTAATGCATTAATATTTGTTAACACTATAGTTAACTTTCCGCATTCTTGCTCGGGTGCATTTCTATTGGGTTCATATTCGTAACCATAGATACCACTTAGGACAGTTTTCATTTTTCTATTATCCATCTTAGCCGTCGTCTCACGTTCTATGATTTCAGCATAAGAAACTTTTCCAGATCTGGCTATACAAACTTTAGCGACAATTTTCTTATTGGCTTGGTTTTCAAATCCAGCACTTAAGACACCATTTACATTTCTTTTAATAACCTTTCGTCCGAAGATACCGTTTCCAGTTCCATCATATTGTCCTGTTCCAGCACCTCCTGTACCTGAACCACTATCGCCATCATTTCCAGACTTGTCTTTTCCAGCTCCTGTTCCTTTAGACCCTTCACCGGTACCTCCTTTAGATCCATCTGCTCTTGAGGGATCACCATCTGGATTTCCTTTATCATCTGATCCACCGGTTTTTAAAGCATCTAGTATTTTTCCAATTTTCGTTTTTACAGATTCCTTCGCAGGCTCTGGTTCTGGTTCATCATCTACCTCAGCTTCTATTTCAATTGGATCAGGAACCACTTCTGGCTCAAGGTCATCTATATCTATATCTTCTTCCTCTGCAGCAGTTACATCTGTTTCTTCTTCCATTGTTGTTTCAGAAACGATAGGATCAGTAGGTGTTGGTGGTGTTGGTGGTGCTTTAGGTAATTTAATTTCAGGTCTTTTTGTTTCGACTGTTTTCGTTTGTTGATCTTTGATTTCTTCTGGCTTGTCAGCTTTCTCTCTTGCTGCTCCTTCTTTTTCTGCACCTTTATTTGAATTACTGGCTTCAGCCATTTCTTCTAATTTAGGCGGAATAATCTCTTCAAAATTAATAGCAACAGCATATTGATTGTCAGCTACTTTTTCGTAATTACATGTCATGAAAAATGCAAGGATTAATAAGCCCAAATGAAAAATAAAGGCAATTCTGGTTCCCTTTCTCTTATTCTCGCGTTCAATCGCTAATTCGTTAATCATAATAGTTGCTTTGTATTAAGACGGTGGCTGGTTCTATTTAACTGTTAAAGAGCCTTTAAAATTTTGGAAATAAAACTTAAAATTCAATAAAATTTTTAAAAACACCCCATAAATTATCGCCAATCTATGCCTTTTAGCTAATTGCAGGCTAAAATCATGCAAATTCATCACATTAGGAAATTATTATGTCAATAATTTAAATATCTAACTTTTCAAGGTTGTCTGTCAAAAAATACCTCATTAGGGGGATAAAAGAATAACGTGTTTGCAGTAATTTTAGTAAAAACAATAACAATGAAAAAATTAATCGTAACAATCTTAATATGCTCTTTAGGTACTGGTTTATCAATTGCCCAAGGTGTTGATAATAACCTGGGTACTGCAAATAATGGATCTTTTACAGGTGGTTTCACTTGGATTGGTGACTCAGGCGGCTTTCACCTATCTCTTGACAATAATGAAGTTCAATCAAGATTTGGAACAGCAGCGAATACACTATTTTTAAATTATTGGGGCGGAGACATTGACTTATTAGGGTCAAGTAATATGACCGGCGACCTAAAAGTCGATGGTTCTGGATTATTTTATGATAATTCTTCTGATCGTGTTGGTATAGGTGAATCATTGCCTGATTCTAAATTGCATGTGACCGCCACAACGCCTGAAGTTCTCAAATTAGAATCAAATTCACAAACTACGCTTGATTTTTATACAGGATCAACACTTCAATATAGAATTAGAAAATTAGGTTCAGGTACTGGCGATTTTCAGTTTAGAAATGAGAATTCTTCTTACACTAATTGGATTCAAAATTTTAGTATGGCAATGACACTAAGTCCTACTGGGTATTTGGGCATAGGTAGTGGAACAGATGCTATAGCAGATACAAGACTACATGTAACCGGTGATAACGATGAAAGTTTATATGATTTTGAAGTTGAAGATAATCAATTCGCATTTATGCAATTTGATGCTTCTTTACAAAGTGGTATAGCTTTTAGAAATGGTTCTACGACAAATGCCAATGCTTGGTACAGAGGCAATGGTAATGCTGGGTTAATATTTAATACAGTATCTTCTGGTGCAACTATTCACCTCTTTATTGAAGATGATACTGGAAATGTAGGTGTTGGTGATGAGACGCCAGATGCTATATTTGATGTTGAGGGAGATACTGATGGTTGTAACTTTGGTAGTAGAACAGGAGGGGGTCATGGATATGTCAATACTCAAAAACCAGTTGGATCAACAAATACAGTAGTCCAAAGATGGCGGGATGGCATTGCGACACAAGTAACTATAAATAATGATGCAGATACTTATCAAATGGAAGTCTTTGGCAGTGCTTTGGCTTCAGGAGGAACTTGGACAAACTCAGATGCCAAGTTGAAAGAAAATATCAACACCTTAGGAGAAGGAACATTGGATAAGGTTTTGAAACTTAATCCAACTTCTTATACATTCAAAAGATCTCCGGAATATGGGTTTTTAAGACTATCTGAAGAACCACAAATTGGATTTATTGCTCAAGAATTGGAACAAGAATTTCCACAAATTGTGAATACAACCATTCAAACTGATGCTGACGGTGAAACGGTCGTTGATCATGAATTAAAGTCTGTAAATTATGAAGCATTGGTGCCAGTATTAACAAAAGCGATTCAGGAACAGCAAGCTTTAATCCAACAACAACAAACATTGATAGAATCACTGGACGCAAGATTAAAAGCATTAGAAAAATAAGCAAGCATAAAACCCTAAAGAATAGGCGGTTCATTGTTCACCAATGGACCGTTTTTTATTTAACCATACTTGCTGTATGTTTGAGTAAAATATGAAATTGAAGTTTTACAAGTATCACGG
>JABDKX010000234.1 GCA_013001975.1 Saprospiraceae bacterium
CATATTCATACATAGTAATTGGTAAGAATGCGGAGAAATGTTTGGTTTCATAAACACCAGAAAAAGACAAACTATTAGGCCTTCTGATTTGATTATCACCAAGCTCCACCCTGTGAACCCAATGACCTTCTACACTCCAATGTCGGTCGATGCTCTTTTGATATTGGAAAGAAAGTGCGGTAGGTAAAATCATTGTGTACGACTCGGTACTATCGATTCTGAAACCATCTTGTATCATCTGACCAATTTGTTGATCAATCGTTGTTACAAAGTCATAATCAGGATAAAGAATAGATTGTCCAGCTTCATAGTCTATAAGATAATCTTTGCCATTCATGTTGACCCAACCTAAATCAAGAATACTGATACCTAGAAATGATCCGTCATTGTTATTAATATTAATCCCAAGGTCAATACCAAATCCAGAACCTACAAGATCAATGTCATCATCTTCTAATTCTGAATATCTGAAATGTGTTTGACCTTTGTCTAAAGCCATTAATGTGTCGGCACGTTCTACATAATCTATACCCATGTTATTGTCAATTGAAAATGCTTTATAACCATTTAAGTATTTTAATGATGCACCAATATTTAAATTCGGCAATATTTGTTGTGCATAATGTAAAGCATATTCTGACCAAACCATGGCATTACTTTGAAAAGGATTTAGTTCGAAAATTGAGTCCGTAGGCAAATCAATGACATTATAATAATTTAAAGAAGACGGAATGTCTCTTGCGGTAAAAAAAGAACGCAATTTGGTGCTGACACCCAGAGTTAATTTATCGTTGATATTGACATAACCACCTGGCCCCAACACTTCTGCTTTAAGGTCAACAAAAGTTTTTTGATTCTTTGAATTAAATATGACATCTAATGGTTGTGCATTTATATTATCATCATATGCTCTATCAGAAACTATGACGCCTTCAATGTTTTGTAAGATATTTATCATATTGGATTGATAAATGCCAGCATAATCATTTTCGAAATAGATATGCGCACCTGCCAACTGTACTTCCCAAAGATTCGAAGATTTGAGCAAATAACTAGGGTTAATTTTGCTCGCGTTCAAACCATTATACTTACCATAAATTAATCCAGCACCTTCTTGAGCAACCAATGAAATTGACATTATAGTAATCAATAGGATAGGTGAAACGAATCTAAAAATCATATAGATGTAATGTTAAACAGTATTAACGCAAATAATTACAATCAATTGTATGCGCCAAAAACAGCGCCAAGTTTTGGATAATTAAATATCCTTGAGAGGTCAAAGACCTTCAAGGCGGCGTACTTTAGGTTCAATTTTTGGATTAAGGCTATGAAAATTTAAACCAAAAAAAAGCCCGATCAATTTAATGATCAGGCTTTTTCATTTATTATTCTATTGCTTAGAATCCGTAAGATAATCCTAATGCTGTATAGCTTTGTACATCATCTGATTCAAATTCAGAATTTCTAAGACCCCATCCAACACCTACTCCAATACCATTCCATACTTCGAAATTAAGCATGTTAATCCATTGGTAATTGAATAGCTTTGGTTCACCTTCTTCTGCTTTACTGTAAGGAGCAAAAGTTGTTAAAGTAGATGTCCACTTAACAGTTTTTCCACCTATATTAAAATCTTGAAAGTAATCAGCTCTTACTTTAGCGCCAACACTTCCTTCGCTATCTACATTATCAATTCCTGAAAATGCAATATGATAATTAAAAGGGTGAATCACAACCGTTAAATTAGATGAAGGTAACCATGTTGCACCTACACCTATATCAAATGTTCCTGGACTCAAGAAATTTTCAACGGATGTATTTATTTCGCCAAGTCCTGACAAAGCAAAATTATCAGAGATTTTATATCCACCTAGCGATGAAATATTTAAGATATCTTTAGTACCGTTATCAAAAAGATTATCATCGTCAGCTCCAGAATCTGCAGAACTTAAATCGACGTCAGACCAAGACTTTGTGACAAATCCCTTGTTATGCCAAAATACTTTTTCTTTGTCCATAAGTGCATATGCATTCAAGTCAATATTAAGCGAAGAAGAAGATGCATCAGGGTTAGGGTTAGCGACCCAACCATTAGATTTATTCCAGTCAAATCCCAGCATTCCTGAAAAGCCTTTTCTCCAGCCACTTAATTTATCTATTTCTGCTTGTAACGCATTAACCTCAGCTTGAGCAGCACCGGCCTTTGCTTGAAAATCAGCAGCAACAGCAGCTTTATCAGCTTGCATCGCCTTTAGTTCATCAATCGATTGCGCATTTGAAAAGGATAAGAATCCGATTAAAATAAATGAAAGTAAAAATTTAAGTTTCATAGTGAATTATTATTATTTAGTTTAATGATATTAATTGTGAATTATAATATTTGTTTGATTTAATCTGCTTAAGGGAAACAATACTTTTTCTCCAGATTCCTGGACTATGGTTAAAGTAGATTTGTCAATTTCTGTTACTTTTCCTTTTAAATCGTCTAAGGTAATTGTTTGGCCGATATTAACTTTATTTTTAATATAAAAAGAAGCTAAAAAATTAGCCATCGTATTTTTAGATGCCAACCCATATCCGATAGCGAAAGCCAAAACAATACCTCCGATAAGCAAATGAATATTTTGAGCAAGGAAATCTGTATCTACTTTAGCTTGGCTCAATGCACTGATTATTATATTTATAAAAAGGAAGTAAAATACCAAACTGGATATCATTCTAGCAGATGGTATTCCAAGAGATTCTAATGTTGATTGCGCTAAAGCACGTAATAAATCAGCAAGTAATGTTCCAACTATCAAAATGATACCTGCAACAATAATATTAGGGACAAGATTGAAAATGTCAGAAACCAAATTAGAAACAGCAGGCATGTCTAAGGTATCGGCTGCGGCAACGAAAAAGAACAGTAACAGGAAGTAGTAAACGACCTTACTGACGATCGCACTAATTTTAATATTCATCTTGGACTTAGCAACAATGTCAATTTCATTGAGCTTCTCACCAATTTTATCAATATTAATTTTAGTAAGTACTTTCTTAATCGAAGAGCTGAAGATTCTTGAAATGACTAATCCTATCAGCGCAATTAAAATAGCACCAAAAACCTTAGGGAAAGCATCGATAAAATTCGAAAGCATTTCTCTCAAAATTCCAGAATCTAAGAATAAGAATAACTTGTTCATGTTAAAGTATTTTATTTGTCTAATTTGTCAGAGCTGCCACCTGAAAGGTTGATCATACATTGAATAAGTTTAGTAATGTATGTTTCAATCAGGCCAGTAAAAATGCCGATGACTCCTAAGTTGCCTTCAATACTACTTTTAATACCTAAGAGATTGTCTTTGTATTGCTCTTCTTGTTCCTCTTGTAACTTTTTAAAATTGTTCATATTAATCATCTTTATATTTATCGTAATAAACAGTTTGAAATTTCTTCTTTGCTCTTTTGATTTGCATTTTAATAGCACTTTCTGATTTGTCTAGAATTCCACTAATTTCTCTTATAGACATATCATCTTGATACTTCATCAAAAGGATAGATTTGTCTCCAGAAGGTATTTCGTTGAGGATTACTTTTAGTCTTTTTACATTTACTTCAGTAATAAATGCATCATTCACTTCTTCTTCAATATCTAAGTTTTCAATAAAATCATCTACATAAACACTTGGGTCTTTCTTTTTTCGTCTTATAAAATCTATACAATAATTATATGTGATTGAATAGATCCAAGTTGAAAAACGGCTTTTGCCACTAAACTTAGAAAGGTTAAGTAATATTTTCATCATGACATCTTGCGTTGCATCATGAGCTTCACTTTCACTTTTTAATAATGACAATGATTTACCAAATATTTTTCCTGAATAACGTTTATACAGGATATTAAAGTAGGCTACATTTTGTGTATCTAAATATAGTTTTACGACCTCTTCATCAGATATATTGCTTGAAATATCAGATGCCAGCAGTGGGTATAATAGATTGATCAAAATACGCTACTTTTATAAAAGCTTGAGGTTAACTAAAATATTATATTAAGTTACTTCCATTTATATAAAATATGGAGGTAGTTCAATACTTGAAATTATCAAAATAGTTTTAATTTGCCTCATAGCAACAAACTTTAGACGTAAAAAATCAGAAAAGTAACTTTTTTATAAAAAAAATGAGGTAATGCATGGCACTACCTCAACCCTAACCAAATGAAACCATTTTTGAATTGTTAAAATTCAAAAAAAGAAAATTAAATAAATAGTTGATAAACAGCAATTTACTTGATGTTTATTTCAAAATAATTAGAATTCATCAAATAAAATCTAATGATTAAGTCTTTAAAATTGATATTATTTATTACAATTTGTTTTACTCAACAACTCATTTCGCAAGATGAAGAGGCATTTTTTATCAAAGATATTTATGAATATACCTTGTCAGATGGCATTTGTGACCAATGGTTGTCATTTTTATCAGACTCAATAGGTGGTCGTTTGGCAGGTTCTCAGAATGCACTGGATGCCGTTGATTATACATTAAATGAGCTCAAAAAAATAGACATCGTAGATACAGTATACAAACAAGAATGTATTGTTCCAAAATGGGAGAGGGGAGAAAAAGAAGTGGTAAAGATATTTTATGATAATGAAGAAATGGAATTAAATGCTTTGGCGTTAGGTAATTCTAAAGGCACAGGAGAAAATGGCTTAACAGGTGAAATCATCGAAGTGTTTGGATTGGATACACTCAATATGTTAGGTCGCGAAAAATTAGAAGGTAAAATTGTGTTTTTCAACAGACCGATGAATCCAAAACGTATCAATACAGGCTATGCTTACGGAGAAGCAGTCGACCAACGTGTGCATGGTGCATCGCGTGCATCTTTGTATGGAGCGAAAGCTGTTCTTGTCAGATCGGTAACTACTCAAAGTGATGATCTTCCGCATACGGGCGTACAAACATATCAAGAAGATGTCGAACCTATACCATCTTTAGCTATCAGTACCAACGATGCCAACAAGTTAGGAGTATTATTGGATTCGAAAAAGGTAATGGGTTATATTCGAAATACATCACAAATTTTACCTCCAACAACTTCTTACAATGTCGTTGCTGAAATAAGAGGACAGAGTAAGCCTGATGAAATTATTTTAGTTGGAGGACATCTTGATTCTTGGGATGTTGGTGGAGGTGCCCATGACGATGGTTCTGGTTGTGTGCATTCAATGCAAGTGATTCATACTTTATCTAATTTAAACTACAAACCAGAAAGAACATTGAGATGTGTTTTGTTTATGAACGAAGAAAATGGATTAGGAGGTGCTTTGGCATATGCTAAGGAATCAAATAGGAAAGGGGAGTTTCATTTAGCTGCTATTGAATCTGATAGTGGCGGTTTTACCCCTAGAGGATTTACTTGTACAGGAGAACCCTCTGTGTTACCAAAGTATTTGGCCAACCTTCAAAAGTTTGATGTCTTTTTGGATCCCTATGATTTATATTTAAAACCCGGAGGTGGAGGCGCTGATATCAATCCACTGAAATCTCAAAAGGGACTATTGATTGGGTTTAAGCCAGATGGCCAGCGATATTTTGATTTTCATCACACAGAAGCTGATGTTTTTAAAAACGTCAACGTAAGAGAACTAAAGTTAGGAGCCGCTTCCATTACAAGTTTAGTATATTTAATAGATCAACGCGGATTATAGTGGATATCATTACATACAATGAAAAAGTTTTCAGCCCTTTTCTTTCAAAAGAAGAAATAGATGGCATCGTCGGTGGATTGGCGACACAAATTAATGCTGACTATTCAGATATTGAGGAAGATGTTGTGTTGGTGAGTATTTTGGATGGTTCATTTATTTTTATGGCGGACTTGGTGCGAAAGCTGACATTTCAATTTGAAGTTGAGTTTGTTAAAATAAGATCCTACAATGGATTCGAAAGTGAGGGTGAAATTGAGCTAATTTTAGATTTACATAAAGACATCAAAGGCAAACACATCATTGTGATTGAAGATATCGTAGATACAGGCCTGACCATCGAGAAATTTATTGAGCAATTACAGGCATTAAATCCAAATTCCGTTAAGGTATGTAGCTTATTAAGTAAGCCAGATGTCCATAATGATATTATAAATATAGATTACGTAGGAAAAGAGATTCCTCCTGTTTTTGTGATAGGATATGGGCTTGATATCGATGGAAAGGGTAGGAACCACCATGGTATATACCAGCTCGAAGTCTGAGAAAATCTCTAAAGAGTTGACTTTTATTCTATTACAGATATAAATGAATAAAATATCTATAAAATGAGCGAAGGTGTTTCGTAGAATTTAGAATTATTATATTTTTGCGTTCCGAATTAAAAGAAACTAAAGAGTTTCAAATATTCTGACCCATAGTGTAATGGTAACACTACGGTTTTTGGTACCGTCATTCTAGGTTCGAGTCCTAGTGGGTCAACTTGATTTAACCCTAACTTATTGTTAACCAATTTGTTAGGGTTTTTTCTTTTATTGAGGTGTTGTCAGAGGTGTTGTATTTCAAAAGGATCAACCAAAAATTAATGATTGAACCTAAATAAATAATGTGTATTCGTTATCTACCAGTCACTAGATTCTTTTTTCATATATGTTTCAAATTCATCGATTATAGCATCCGCAGATGTATTAAACATTAGTGGAGTGAATCCAAGTTCTTTTCCATACATTTTTTGAGAATAAAATTTACCAACTGGGGATATTTCAATTTTAGACGCATTTTCTTTCACCCTAATGGTTATTATAGCAAAATAATCCTTTGTCTCAGGAACATATTGTGTTCGTGCTTGACCTTCTTTCATTAAGTATTTTCCTTTAATAATTCCTTCATCTTTATCAGAAAATTGAATTACACTTTTTGCACTACCAAAGGTTGTTACCATCCATTCATTTGCTTTTATATATAGTTTATCTTTGGTATCATTTAATTCAATAACTTCTATTGTATCTTTTGGAGATTCAAAATGGGTGACAGCACAAGAAGTCATAAAGATGGAGGCAACAGCTAACATTAAAAACTTGTTCATTTTTTTTTGGTTTTAGTAATTTTTTTTAAATATCAGATTGAAAATCTGATTTAACGTACTTTTTAAGATAATCAACTAAGACTTTAACTTATGATAATAAGAGTAATAAAATTATAAAGTGTTACCCTTAGAATTGATTTATAATCAATAAAACATTTTAGACTGCATTCTATTAAGTGCTTCATACGTTATCCTAGTGGGTCAACAAAGTTGAGGCCGCCTGAATAAGGTGGCCTTTTTTCGTTTAGAAAAAACAGGAATTCCTCGCCTAAATCCTTTCATTTTACACCTATAATTTATTGAAATAGCCATAAAAAACTAAATATAATCACTTGTAAATGAACTATTTACGTATTTGATTCGTTATATAAGTTGTATGAATTATAAAAGATTAAAAATCAAAGAGGTTTCTTTAATCAAGTTTCTTCCTTTTACTAAAAAGCAAATGATTAAGAAAATTACGAATAGTGAGCCCTTCAATATTCGCAAAAACAGATCCCTGAAACATTTAAGGGTCACTATGTCAAAGTAAATAAGGCAATAGATCAATCCAAAATCGTTTATGATTATCTGGGTAAACAAGGTAAAACGATTGGTTGGTCAAAATCTCAATATAAATCGCTTAATCCAAAAAGTGAACCTGTATTTAATGCAAACATTTTCAATGCAAATGGTACATGTATTTGGTGGGGCGATTTAGATATTTTAAAAGATGGAAAAAAACTTTGTTGGTGTTCGAAAGACATAGATCAAAATCTTTTTGTATTCCATCAGGCTGATGTTTACAACAAAAATTTAGAAGACATAAAAAAATATGCTCATAAATATTATGAGATAACCCCAAGAACGATTTTGAAACGTAATTAATTACTTAATTAAAAAAAATTACATATGGTACCTACAATTAAAATTTTAAGCGTAAACGGAAAATGGGCAAATATTCTTTATTCTTCGTCTAATGCCAGATCTAGACAAAAAATAGAAAATATCAAAGAAGATTATAATAAAGGAATCATTAATGTAGTCAATCCTGCCAACTTAGATTTGGATTAAATAAACAGGGTTTTTATTATATCAATCGCATTTAATGATCAAACCTTTTAATTGAGGTTGATCATCTGAATGCGATTTTTTTATTTCCCATTATACTGATTGAAATCGAAGTGCTATTTATAAATGCAAGAAAGAAGTAATTATCATTATTAAGAACCAACTAATTTAGTTTAAACAAAAAAAATTCCCCTAATATAAATTAGAGGAATTTTGTATTAACCAACCTTAAATTACTAATTATTTTTATCTGGCAAACACACCTAATATTACATAGGTAGTTGGATCTACCGTCGTTATGCCTTGAAGAGGATCATGGATTACAAAAAACCCATTATAATTGGTTGTAATTTCAGTATAGCTCATATCCGAAACAAATGATTTTCCTGCTGTTCCACCATTACCAACAATTGGACTGGCAAAAACCATCGCATTTGGTGATTCATTATAAGGCGTACCGTTAGGAGTTGTAGTAGGATCTGCCATATCATGAGCATGTGTATGATACGTTTGACCTTCCATACTGTTATCAATCATCACAGTTATTCTACTTTTATTATCAGCCAACTCAGTCACATTTATTCTTGCGCCTAGGTCTGAACTGTGAGATCCTGCATAAGCAAAAGCTGAGGCAACTTGTCCTGTATTAAAAGCGTAACTGAAATCAGAGCTTTCGTAAGTAGTATTTGATTGCATTCTTGCAAAACTTCCTACAACTAAGTAAGTTGTGATATCGGCAGTATTAATAGGTTGCAATGGATCATGTACAACGAAAAATCCTTCATAGCTTGATGTTAAATCATCAAAACTCATATCTGTATCTTGTGATACTGACACAGTTCCTCCGTTACCTGTTACGTTTTGAGCAAGGATATCGACATTTGGTGATTCACTATATGGTGTACCATTGGGTGTCGTGGAAGCATCTGCTGCATCATGAGCATGAATTCTATATGTCTCCCCATCCATAGTATTCATTAAGGTAACCGTAATTCTTGTTCCTCCATCTTCTAATTCTTCTAATGCAAGATTAGCTGAAAGATCACCTGAGTGAAGTCCAGTATAAGGTGCAGACGGAACTGTTTGACCATTATGAAATGCGTAATCAAAATTAGCATCTAATAAAACAGTATTTTCATCATCACTGCAAGATGTTATTGTAATTGTTGCTATTAAAGCAAAAAAAGATAGTAAGCGCATCGGCTTAAAATTTGAAATTAATTTTTTCATGTGTATTTAAATTTTTAGTTCACCATAAGCTACGTGTGCAAATAAGATTTTGGATTTAAATATTTGAAATTATTTTTCTAGCGGTAGTAAAATCAAGAAAATTAACAGCAGCTCTGACTGGAAAGCCAGTAAGCTGCTGTCAAATAAAGTATTAAAAAAGTTCAATAGTTATTAAGTTAGCATATAACTATAAACCAAAAGCATAATAATATTCGCCTGGAATATCTTTATAGACACCTTCTAACATGACGCCACCCTTTTTCTTTTCCAAAGCGTTAATTAAGTCTTCTTTTGACTTTACTTTTTTACCATCAAGGTGGGTTATAATAAAACCCTCTCTGATTTGAGTGTGTTTTCTTAACTTACCTGGATAAAGCTTAGTTACTTCGACACCATGATCTATATCAAGTTTTTTAGCTTCTTCTTTATCCAAGTCTTTCAGATCTGCACCCAGTATATTTAAAATTTCAACATTTTCCTTGCTGGTAAGAGCTTTATTTCCGTCTCTATTATTAAGTACAACCTTAAAGACATTTTCTTTCCCTTCACGATTTATTAGTAACTCAACAGTTTCACCTGGTCTGTACCTGGCAATCATTCCCTGCAATTCAGGAGAAGATTTAATTTCTACATCATTGACCTTAAGGATAACATCTCCCACTTTAATTCCAGCATCTTTTGCTGCACTTGTTTGCATGAGACTGTCAACATAAACACCACTTATTATATCTAGGTCTTTGTCTTTTGCGAGATTACCATCGACGGTCCGAATCATAATACCTAAAACGCCTCGCTGGACGACGCCATATTTAAGCAGATCTTCCATGACTTTAGCGACAATATTACTTGGGACAGCAAATCCATAACCACTGTATACGCCAGTAGGACTAGCAATGGCCGTATTAATACCAATTAACCCACCATCTAAATTAACCAATGCTCCGCCACTATTTCCTGGGTTAATAGCTGCGTCTGTTTGAATGAAATTTTCAACGGCATATTGCTCTTTTAATATATTGATGTTTCTACCTTTTGCACTGACAATTCCAGCGGTGATTGTAGAATTTAAACTAAATGGATTTCCTACAGCCAAAACCCATTCGCCAATTTTGACTTTATCTGAGTCGACAAATGAAATTTTTGGCAAATTCTTTTCTTTAATTTGAACAAGCGCTAAATCTGTCGTTGGATCGGTTCCAATAACGGTTGCTTTATAAGTTCTGTTATCATGCAAGGTGACTTCGATATCATCAGCATCTGCAATAACATGATTGTTGGTAATAATATAACCGTCCTCACTAACAATTACTCCAGAACCTGACCCAACTTTTGTCGGTGGTTTATTAGACTTCATGTTTGGAGATTCAAACTTGTAATTTGGTCCAAAAAACCTATTGAAGTTGTCTCCAAAAAAATCTCTGAATGGGTCTGGAATATTTCTATACTGAAAATTTTGTTTATTGTTATTATTATAAATGTGCGTAGACCTAATATGTACAACGGCATCTACAACTTCATCAGCAGTTTTAGTAAAATCTAACGGAATGATTTT
This sequence comes from Saprospiraceae bacterium, assembly GCA_013001975.1. Lineage (GTDB taxonomy): Bacteria > Bacteroidota > Bacteroidia > Chitinophagales > Saprospiraceae > RFSX01. The sequence continues at coordinate 10,901 of JABDKX010000234.1, forward strand.
GTCATTCTCATCAAGCGTAAAAACTGCTTTAGATGCAGGCGTTTTTGTTATATGTTCAATTTTGAAAGTTTTGTTCGAATTTTGTAATAGATTAATAGCTCCAACACAAGTGAGACTTACCACTAAAGCTACTAATCCAGAATAAATGAAATTTTTATTCATGGTTAAATAAGTTTAATGAATGAGTATAAGCCGACTACAAAATTTGTAATCGGCCTATATTGAAAATATTATTATAAAATTTTAATTTGTCGAGCAGGCTTTTCTTTGGCCTCCTCTTTTTTAGCAATAGTAAGACGTAAAATACCATCTTGATATTTCGCCTCTATTTTAGAGTCATCCACAACGTTATCATTTATATTGAAAGATCTTTGAAAGAATTGATAGTTAAATTCTCTGCGAGCATAACTTTTATCATCCACTTTCTTCTCATCTTTCATTTCACTTTTGATCGTCAATACATTGTTGTGTAACTCAACGTGAAAGTCTTCTTTTTTCATTCCGGGAGCTGCTACTTCTACAATGAAGTTGTCAGCATTTTCCAAAATGTTTACAGAAGGTAGTGTTGATTGGTTTGAAGAAAAATTTCCATTCGTCCAATCGAATAAATTGTTCCAATCGTCATCGAAAAATCTTGAGACTTTTGGAAGCAAAGATGTTTTTACTGGTAACATTTGCTCAAAATTTTTAGGTTAAACAATTAAAAAGATACTTACTAATTATCAAATTTTTTGCCACCATAAAAATTGTGTCAGATTGACAGAAAAATGTGAAAAAATGACAGAATTTTACCACGCTCCATGACGATCACGTTAGCTAAACAAAAGATAATGTCACAAAACAATTGTGGGCAATATGCTGTAATTATACAGATAGATAAATACAGCCAATTTATGCTAATTTCAATGCCAGACTAATCTTCTGCTTCTTCTAATTCGTCTTCTAGTTTCTCTATCGCCTCTACTGTCAGATTGCCATCGTCATCGTAATCATCATCTTCTTCGATAATTTGTTGGGCTTCTTTTATGGTCATTCTAATCAGATAATAATAGGTTTCTGTTTCGAATGGTAAGGCACTAACAAGTTTACCTTCTTTGTTTTTGAAGAGGATTAATTTTTTCTCAAATCCATAAGGATACTCTAACTTAATTTGAGCAAGCACCTCATCAGTTAGTTTTTCAAAATCTTTTACAATTCTTGGCTTATTCATTCTTCTTCGTTTAAATAATTGTTTTTGTATTTCGGTTGTTGTTTGTCTGTCGGGTTTAGTTTACCCTTTTTGTGTTTGGGCTTTTTTTCGATTCTTTTTGAATCACGTTTTGAAATTTCATCTTTAAATTTTTTGTGCTTTTTCATAATATTACCAATTTAAAACATAAGCAAAAATGAGCGGTGCTACAATGGTAGCATCCGATTCTATAACATATTTAGGTGTTTCTGGCAGTAGTTTTCCCCATGTTATTTTTTCATTTGGAACGGCTCCTGAATATGAACCATAACTTGTCGTGCTGTCACTTATTTGGCAGAAATAAGACCACATCGGAACGTCATTTAATTCTAAATCTTGATGTAACATAGGAACGACACAAATTGGAAAGTCGCCCGCAATTCCACCACCGATTTGAAAAAAACCAACACCAGCATCTTTGGTGTTCTTTTCATACCACTTTGATAGAAACATCATATATTGAATACCAGACTTCATCGTTGTTGGTACAATATCTTTTTGAATACAATAAGAGGCAAAGAAATTACCACATGTTGAATCTTCCCATCCTGGGACAATTATGGGAATGTTTTTTTTAGCTGCAGCTAATAACCAACTGTCTTTTGGATCTATTTGATATTTGCCTTCGAGTTCGCCACTTAGTAGAATTTTATAAAAGAATTGGTGCGGAAAATAGCTTTCACCTTTATCGTCTGCATCTTTCCAAACTTTATATAGGTGTTCCTCTATTGCTCTCATTGCTTCGGCTTCTGGTATACAAGTATCTGTTACTCTATTGAAATGATTATCCAATAATTCTTTTTCTTCTTGTGGAGAAAGGTCACGATAATTAGGAATTCTTTTATAATGATCATGGGCAACAAGATTAAAAACATCTTCCTCCAAATTTGCACCTGTACATGTGATAATATGTACTTTATCTTGACGGATCATTTCAGCCAATGATTTACCTAACTCAGCTGTGCTCATCGCACCTGCTAGTGTAACCATCATTTTGTTACCATCATTAAGTTGTTGTTTATATTCTTGAGCTGCATCTACTAAGCTAGCCGCATTAAAATGTAGAAAATGCTTTTTTAGAAATTCAGTGATATGACTTTGATTTTTCATTATATTATTTTTTCAATTATAACATGGATTACTTCAAAAAGAATAAGGATGATTATAATCCATTCTAACTTGCTGCTATGTTGGTGCAAATTCAAATCTTTAAAATGATCCAAGTTTTCCTTTACAATATTTAGTTGTTCTTTGATAGCATTGTATCGATATTTTAATTCCAGATCCTCATTTAAAAGTTGATCTACTTTATTGATGTTTTGATCATCCCAAGCAAGCGTGGGTGTTTCAAAAATATAAAGATGTTCAGATATTTTATTTTTTAAATTTAAAGCTGCACCGATAAACTTCATGAGTTTTTTCCGTCCTAAAGAGACATGGCCTTTCAACTCTAATTCGGATGTATATTTTTGAGTGTCTTCCAATAAACCACTGGATAGATTTTGATATTGAAATAGGGCTGCTGATTGTGAAAGGTTTAAACAAATGATGTGGACATAATCCAAAGTAATTTGTGGTATAACTAATTCGTCGAAAGTTGCATTTATTGGCTCTTCATTTGAAATTCTTATAGATAGCGTTTCTTTAAAAGAGGTAAGATGGGTTTGGCATATAGTGCAGATATATTGATTAATCTTTTCTATATGTTCTGGGAAAATATTAAAATGTACAATGCCGCCATAATTTTTTATATACAAATATCCCTTGGCTTCAATTTCATATAATAGAAAGCTGGGTTCTTTTCTAATTAATTTTCCAGTGTTGAAAGATGCTTGGATATTACCCAACGCAATCTTATTTTGAGTTATAAATGCCTGGACCAACATTGGTTTGATCATGAGAACTTATATGTTAACATTTTATAATATAGTTTTGCCGTAAGATATTGAGGTGCAGACAGCCCATCAATGGGAGCAAGTTCTACAATATCAAATCCGACAACATTTTTTTCTTGAAATACCTTTCTCAAATAATTTGTGACAGTATACCAATTGAGACCCCCTGGTTCAGGTGTTCCAGTAGAAGGCATTATTGAAGAATCGAAAGCATCTAAGTCAAGTGTTACGTATACATTATTACTCATTTGCGCTATTGACTTTTCAACCCAATCTTGTTTGGACTCGATTTCATGAGCAAAATAGACCTTTTGTAGATCCATATTTTTTTTCTCAGAAATATCCATACTTCTAATTCCTACTTGAATAAGGTTACAGTTTTTTCGTGCATCTGATAGAGCACAGGCATGGTTATAAGGTGTGCCTTCATAAGTTGGACGCAAATCAGCATGTGCATCTATTTGGAGGACAGTTAAATTTTGAATCGCCTCATAATAAGCTTTTATTATGCCGATACTTATGGAATGTTCCCCTCCAAAAAAAGTGATGAATTTATTGCTTGTAAGCAGTTCTTTTGCTCTTTGATATGTTTTATTAAACATATCTTCTGGCGAATCGAAATCGGTAAGTTTGCTATTTAAATATATACCTTCTTTGTATACTTCTGTATCCATTTCTATATCGTACAACTCCATATTTTCGGCGGCATCCAAAAAAGCATCAAAACCTTTATCTGCTCCTTTACCCCATGTACTTGTTCCATCATAGGGAATCGATTGAAGAATAATTTTTGATGTTTCCCAAGAAGCATATTTATCTTCAATTCCTGCAAATGTTTTATTGCGCATCGCTTCCATTTTTATATCCTAATATTGAGAGCATTTCATCTACAGTTTGTTCGTTTCTATATACATTGTCAACAAAGTTTCCTTTTTCATCTCTATCAATTATTATCAGCTTAGGAGATGGTATCAAACAGTGTTTAATGCCACCATAACCACTAATAGAATCCTGATAAGCGCCAGTGTGAAAGAATCCAATATATAAGGGTTCTTTATCGCTGTTATTATACTCAGGTAATAACAATTGCTGATTAAAGTCTTCAGAGTTATAATAATCAGAATGATCACAGCTTATTCCACCAATATTGACTTTGGTATACTTATTTTCCCATTTATTAACTGGAAGTAGGATGAATTTTTCAAGTATAGACCAAGCATCAGGAATAGTATTCATCAAGCTGTTATCAACCATATACCAGATTTCTCTATCGTTTTGTTTTTTTTGTTCTAGTACAGAAAATATGATGGCACCACTTTCTCCAACAGTATATTTTCCGAATTCTGTAAAGATATCGGGCTCTTCAATGTTTGACTCCTGACAAGTGGTTTTGATATTTCTTACTATCTCATTGATTATATATTCGTAGTCATATTCAAAACCCAGATTATTTCTAATAGGGAAGCCTCCACCTAAATTAAGTGCTTTCAGTTCTGGACATTCTTTTTTTAATTCAGCAAATAATTTTAAAGCTTTTTGAAATTCTCCCCAATAATAAATATTGTCTTTAATTCCTGAATCAATAAAAAAGTGAAACATTTTCAAAGAAATCGAAGGATTGCCTTTGATTTCTTTGTTGTACAAATCCATAATTTCTATAGGACGAATACCAAGTCGTGAAGTATAATAAGAAGATTGGGGCTCTTCATCGATCGCCATCCTTATCCCAATTTTAAGAGGTTTATCTAATTGTGCAGCATATTTTTTGACTCGTCGGATTTCTGTTTTTGAGTCCAGAACCAGAATTGAGTTTTTAAATCCTATTTGGTTGAGTTTTATTATTTTTTCGAGGTATTGTTCAGTTTTATATCCATTGTGTACAACTATTGTAGATTTCTTGACTTGTCCTTCTTCTAGTAATTTTAATATCAAGTCAATATCAAAAGAAGATGACGTTTCAAGATGGACGCCTTCTTTTAGAGCAGCCTTTACAACATGGGAAAAATGACAACATTTTGTACAATAACAGTAATTGTATTTGCCTTGGTAGTTATTTTTTTTAAGTGCTCTATTGAATAGGTTTTTAGCTCTCTTTATTTGTTCTCCAATTCTTGGGAGATAAAGAAGTTTAAAAGGAGTACCGTATTTTTTTATTAAATATTTTAAGGAAATGCCATGAAAGGAGAGGTAATTGTCTTTCAAATCAAAACCATCTTGAGGAAAGTAATAGCTTTGATCTATAAGATCGAAATAAGTGTTTTTCATAATCGTCAGTAAAAAGATAAAAGGATTAAAATCATGATTTAATTATTTTATTATTAATACAAGGTATGTTTTTATTTATTAATAAACTTATACTTTTTAAAAATTTATTTAGGCCTTTTTTATAGCTTTTAATTTCCATAATTAGGGGATGGACGTCAAAACAAACTGCTTTATTTAATGCTTATTTGAGTAAGAAATGAGTCTTTCAGCTTGCCATATCAAAATTAGATTATATATACATTATTAAAAATCAAGTAACATAATTGGAATCGAAATTTGTTCACTGATTATTTCTTCCTTAGATTTTAAATATTGATTATGCCAAGTCTTTCTTGTCTTAGATAATACCAAAAAGTCAACTTCATTATCTTTAGCGAAGAACTCCAATTCTCTACCATTGGCATTTTCTACAAGTTCAAAATTGATAACATCTTCTAAGATATGACCTTCAAACAGTTTGTGATAAACACCAATATTGTTTTGAGCCTCAATTTTTGATTTTGCATCTGTCACATGAATACAAGTTAGGATAGCATTAAAAGCGTTACAGAATATGAGAAGGTCATATATTTTCTCGATTTCTTTAAATTCAAATTCGAGATTAAAAGCAATATGATTAATATCAATCAACCTAAAGTCTTCAGGCACTATTATGACTGGTGTAGAGATTAGTTCTGACAATCTGATTGAATTACTTTTTATAGGAATCCAGCTCTCGTTTTTCTTTTTTCCCAATATTATTAAGTCATAATTATCGTCTTCTTTGTATTGAGTTAATCCTTGCACAACAAAATCTGATACGACATCATATCCGAAATCGACTTCATTAAATCCTACTGCAAATGGGTCTATTAATTTAACTAATTCTTGTAAATGATATTTTTCTGGGTCTTCTTTTTGAGTATTTAAATCATCAGCATTAGGGTGGTAGCAATGAAGAAAAGTTAATTGTGCATTTAAATTTTGTGCCAGTTGAAAGCTTAATTTAATGAGTTGGGAGTTACTGACCTTAAAATCGATGCCAACAAGAATTTTATTTATTTCCATTATAGTGTCCTTTATGAAAGTTTTGCAAGAAAAAAGTACCCTTTCAATATCTCCGAACCTTATTAAAAAGGTTGGACATATATCCAGGGTACAATATTTTTATAATGTGACATAAAAAAACTTAAATACTAGCTTATTATATAATTCACATACGATATTTCTAACCTTGTATTTATCTAATAAATCTTCTCAAATATTTCCTTTTTCAAAAATTTAAAAGTCATTGTTCTTTAAATTTAATGTTTTAATTTTACTTTATCCGAAATATTTTCATTGTAGGAAAAATATTAGTTGTGTATTAATTTTAGCTATTTCAGTTTTGTTCAGAAAACGCCTAATTTATAGCTTAATTTTCCTCATAAATATTGATACAAAATTTAAAGAAATCATAAGGTGTCACCAATCCAACAAAAGTTTTGATGTCAATAATTGGAATATAGTATTGACGATGTTCGGTGAAGAATTCCAAAGCGTCAATAATTTCAGATCTTACAGAAAGGACTTTTACATCTGTCGTCATAAAATCTTCTACCCTCATAGGACTTATATCAACCAACTGTTTATTTACCTTTATTAAAAACTTGTTAGTCTTCTCAATTGCCTTAAAAGTTTGTTTAAATAGTATGCCTTTTAATTCATGATTAGAAACAACAGGCAAAATTTTTCTATCTGTTTGTTGAAATATTATTTGCGCATGCTCAATCGAATCTTTAGGATGTAAAGTCCTGATTTTTTTATTGACAATGTCGATAATTTTTGTATTTAAATTTATATTCATTTTTTTCTTTTGACTACTGATTAAATAGCGATAAAATAATACAGTACATTATAAAATACCCAAGTGTAATATCCTTCCACCCGATTGATTGACTGGACTGATACTTTTTCCTATAACAATGCCATCTTCTGGTGCAAAGAACTCATTAAGTTGAGCACCAAAAATATTTCTTATGGTCGCTATTTTTTGTCCTTTTTTTACCATATCCCTTAATTCTACATGGATGGTTAATAGGCCACCTCTATCCGTGTATATCCAATATGATTTTTTACAGAGAACTGTTTCTTTTTCAGATAATTCGATTTCGTCATCAATCATTTTTAAATGACACAATGCATTATGTATGCCTTCTATGCCACTTCGAATAAGTCTTTTTTGGAAGATACTTGGATTTCCAACTTCAAGTGTAATAGCTGGAATGCCTAGTTCATCTGCAGCACCTCTTAATGTACCATCAGAAGGCGGATTGTGTACAATAATATCTGCATTTTGTAATTGTGCCAGTATTTTGGTTGCTTCTTGTCCCATGTCGGCTCTTACGTAATAGGAATTGATACGCCCAAATGAAGCTGTATGCAGGTCGATTAAAAAATCAAAATGTTTGACCAACCGTTCGATGAACCGATAAGCGTAAATTTGTGATAAATTACCATCTGCCTTACCTGGCATAATGTGATTCAAATCTACACCATCATTGAATCTTCTTTGCTTTCTCATGAATGACGGCACATTAACAACGGGAACACCAATGATAGTTCCCCGCAGCTCTTTTACATCAATTTCATTAAAGAGTCGTTGAATGACTGGAATACCATTTAACTCGTTACCATGAACGGCGGCGGTTAATCCTAATACGGGTCCTTTCTCTACGCCCCGCGCCACCATCAAAGGAATACTGATTGGACTTCCGAAACCATCTGAGACGATATTTAACCAAAAGTGTTTAATTGTTCCAACAGGAATATCAGAGATATTAAATTCTGTGATATGTGGAATTTGGTCATTGGTAGTGAACATCTGCATAATTAAATATTTTATCAATTGTCATTTTAATAATAGGTTGCCCTGTTTGTTTTTGAGCTTGAGGAAATCCTCCGATACTTAAGGCATTAATTTCTGATAAAGTTCTTTTACCACTATCATCAACTAAGGTATCAACACCATAAATTAATATACCTTCCTTATTTAAAAAAGGGTTAATTCTTTCAATAATCTCAAGTTCATCTTTGTCTGCCTCTGCAGAAACTGATGTCCCTCCCAAGGCAACATTACATAGCCACGAATCCTCAGAAGGCAATCGTAGTGAAGATGCCAATACCTTTCCTCCAACAACGATAAGTCGTTTGTCTCCTTGAGAAACATTTTCCAAATACTTCATGGCTAATAGGCCATCTTGAGTGATGGTTGATTCAATACCCGTTAAGTATTCTTGAATATCAACATTCTGGTTGCCATCATTCACAACTTTATTTTTAATGCGCACAATTCCTTTACCTCCATACTCTCTTAATGGTTTGAGCACAATATCTTGTGTTTCAGAAAACGCCATGATTTCATTTATACTATGGCACAATTTAATGGGTGGACAGACATCTTGAAAATTTAGTAAAACAGCCTTACTGCTGCATGTTATGATTCCAGAAGGCTTATTTACAAAACACTTCGAATTAAATTTTAATTCTAATGCATTTAAAAAGTCGTCAGTAATTGGTCTTGGAATGCGCAAAAAAATGATGTCAAAATCACTTGGTTTGACTTCGTGTGTTTTTTCATGCAAGTCTTTTTTTGCATCATCATAATTAAAATCACTGCCCACTGTCAAGCCACATATTTTCTCAAAATTATTATGATAAAAAAACGATGAATTAATATCAGCTGATCGACTAGCAACGACAATTTCCTTACATTGAGGATGAATAGCCATAGCAGAAGCGATAGCATAGATTGAATTTTCTTTGCTATGTTTATCATGGTCAGTTAGACAAAGGACGCGATACTTTTTCATAGCATAATCTCATCTAAAAGCGTAATATCATTGTTTAATGACTTAAACAGCTTCTGCTTAAACTTCCCTTTTGAATTATATAAATTCTTACACATTTTATCAATAGCGATGGTTGATAAAACCGTTTGAATAAATCCTTCGATTAAGTCATCAAGCCCTAGCCCCAGCTTGTTAAAATCACGCCTATCCATAAGCATTAACCTATTGGTATCCGACCCCCATTCATTTTCACCTTTTTTAATGGATAAGTTTGTTCCTAACATCGACCATGAATTAGAACCCTCAGTCAAATGATCTGCTAACGGTTCACTAGCTCTTCTGGAATAAATACACAATGGGCGTATTCCTTTTTCAGTACTGCTAACCATCATTCTGATGTCTGCAACATAGGTAGAACCGTTATTCGTAGGTATCGTTCCCACATGATAATACTTACCATCCTCACTTCTTGAACTCCAATTGTAGTTTCCGATCAGACTTTGTACAATATATCTTTCATAATTAATATCTGTTTCCATGAAGGCTTGCAGCTCAGCTTCGTTTGTAATTGTGTATACTCCTTGCCCTGCGTTAGAATATGGAATTTTAACTACAGCGTGTCCGCCCATTTTCTGCACCCAAAGAGGAATTTCAGCTTTGCTGATATCCCAAATGGTTTCTGGCATATTGATTTTCAAACCAAATTCTCTCAATTCAGAATTGTACATGTCGTAAGCTTTCGCAGCTACCATTTTATTCCTTCCTCCGGCTAGGCATGCAACAATAGGATTTAATATTTTCGTTTTACAATGCAATGGCAATCTGTTCCAAGGTTTTTGGGTTACATATCGGAATACGGCCCTCATTGGAATCCATTCTCCTTCATACAGTACATGGAGGATGCCATTTTCAAATTTTACTGTCTCGTTTTCCATACTATCATAATAAGGTATCAACAAGACATCCTCATTAAATACATCAGCAATCACAGCGGCATAACCTGATGTTTCCATGTGATTTTTATCATAAATAACACCTAGTTTACCGTTTATTTTGGCGACTCCTTGTTTAGGTTTTATGAAGGGCTTAAACGTCCTTTCTATTAACAATCGATAGGATCCATCTTCCTTATTATCGTCCAATAAAGGCATAGACTTTTGACCTGAAGGACAAGAATTGTTTTCTATCACAACCATTTGCCTGTTGCCGTCTTCCGATGTTGCATTAAATAGGTCGGCTCCTCCCCAAAGAAAATATTTGCTTTTGTAAGCCAATACTTCTCTAAGTTTTTCTCTATCCACCATTGGATTTAAATGGCAGTATCTGGATACAATTTTTCTTTCATCTAAATTTAGAAAGAAATTAACCATAGGGTGAATCGTAGCATTCAATGCTTTAGGATACCAATGGTTTTCATTGTTGAAAGTTTCTGGTTTTACAAGTACTATTTGGTCTTTCACGTAAATCTTTTTTAGATATTCTGATTAAGACACAAGTTAGGTTAAAATAGTTCCTAAAAACTGTTTTATTTGTCTAGAAAAAATAAAAAACTTGGAAGAAAATGGAAACGGCAATTATTATAATCCAAACTGTAATATTCCAAAAAATACTTAGACTTATAAGAGGGCCTTTTTTGATAAGAATTAAACACGAGAATGACAAGATTACCTTCACATGAATCGATTCGGAAGAGTGGTATGTGATAAATAGGAGCATAAGAAGGCCTCGCATTAAACTTTAACACGAGACTTCTTTCTTTGAGATATTTGGTTCGATATATTCCTATTTTAGTGAAAAGAGCGTTACTCAAAAAATGCAACTATGGCTTTATTATTAGGATTATAGTTTAACGACTAAATTATAACCCCATAATTTATGTTTTTCTCTGAGTAAATATTTTTCACAACCTCATGACCTACTTCGGAACATTGCATTGCAAGTGATTTAGAGATGTCTGAAGTTACGAAACCGTCATTTATACACTTTTCAACTGCGCCCATGACATTATCAGCTTCCTTAATCAGTCCAAAATCTCGCAACATCAATTCAATTGAAAGAATTGCTGCAAAAGGGTTGGCTATGTTTTTCCCCGCAGCTTGAGGATATGATCCATGGACGGGTTCGTAAAGACGATATTCATATCCTGCAGAGGAAGACGGAAGCATTCCTAATGAACCTCCAAGAACGCTTGCAAGATCAGAAATAATGTCTCCAAACATATTCGAAGTGACTATAACATCAAATTGTAAAGGATTTAAAATCATTTGCATGGCTGCATTGTCGATAAACAAAAAGTCAACAGTTACTTCTGGATATTCTTCTGCCATTTTAATTATATTATCACGCCAGAGTCTTGAGCTTTCTAAGACATTTGCTTTATCAATAAGACATAATTTTTTACGTCTTTTTTGTGCTTCTTTAAATGCCAATCTGGCAATTCTCTTGATTTCATAATTAGAATAAATACATAAGTCTGAAGCGGAATCTTTGGTTCTATTTTTCTCTCCAAAATAGATACCACCTGTCAATTCTCTGTATATTACCATATCCACGTCATCTAAGATATGTGGCTTTAATACTGACAAATGTTTTAAGTCTTTAAATATTTTTATTGGTCTGACATTAGCATATAAATCTAAAGCTTTTCTCAGTGCCAATAGGCCTTGTTCGGGTCTAACCAAGAGCTTGGGATCATTGTCATACTTAGGATCTCCGATAGCGCCTAAAATGACGGCATCTGATGAAAGGCAAGATTTTAATGTTTCTTCTGGTAATGGATTGCCAGTTGCATCAATCGCTGCGGCACCTATAAGTTTATTATCAAAAATAAATTCATGATTATAAACATGGGCAATACTTTCTAGCACTTTTAATGCTTGATTTGTAACTTCAGGTCCGATGCCATCACCTTTTAAAACTGTTATGTGTTTCAGTTTATTCTTCAAAATATTACTTGTTTATTTTCGAATTCTTTTATCTCATCCATTGAATTCATCAGGTAATCAATATCATCTAATCCATTGAGTAAGCAATCTTTTTTATACGCATCAATTTCAAAATTAATTCGTAAATCATCTGCAATAAATAGTTGATCCTCCAAGATTACTTCAAAAGTTTGTCGTGAATTATTTTCGATCTTTTTAAAGATTACATCCAATTGTTTTGGACTTACGGTAATAGGCAAAATGCCGTTATTGAGAGCGTTGGATTTGAAAATATCAGCAAAGAAACTAGAAACGACAACTCTAAATCCATAATCATAAAGCGCCCATGCTGCATGTTCTCTGCTTGATCCACAACCAAAATTATTTCCAGCAATTAAGATTTTTCCATTGTACAAGTTATTATTTAAAACAAAGTCACCTATTGCATTTTCATTGTTATCATACCGCCAATCGTAAAACAGGTTTTCTCCAAACCCATCCTTTGTGGTTGATTTTAAAAATCTGGCTGGAATGATTTGGTCCGTATCTATATTTTCAATATGGATAGGAACGGCTGATGATTTTATTCTAGAGATCTTTTCCATAATTTTAAATATATTCTCTGACATCAACAATTTCACCATAAACCGCGGCTGCGGCAGCCGTTAGAGGACTCGCTAGGAGAGTTCTTGATCCGGGACCCTGTCTGCCTTCAAAGTTTCTATTTGAAGTAGAGACACAATACTCACCTTTCGAAATTTTATCTTCATTCATAGCGAGACAAGCAGAGCAACCGGGTTCTCTCAATTCAAATCCAGCTTCTTCTAAAATTTTATCGAGCCCTTCTTTTTTAACTTGATTTTCAACTTGCTTAGATCCAGGAACAATCAACGCTGAAATATGATCTGCTTTTCTTTTTCCTTTAATAAAGTTGGCAACAATTCTAAAATCTTCAATTCTTGAATTGGTACAACTACCGATGAAAACATGTTGAATTTTTTTCCCAATTAAAGATTGTTTATTCTCTAATCCCATGTAAGTCAAAGATTTTGTATTTGCTTTTTCGGGAATGAAATCATTTATTTTTATGCCTTGACCGGGGTTTGTTCCATAAGTAATCATTGGTGAAATATCTGATGCATCAAATGCATATTCATGATCAAAAACTGCATCTACATCTGAAGCCAAAGTTTTCCAATATGCAACGGCTTCGTCAAATTTCTCTCCTTTTGGTGCGTATTCTTTTCCCTTTATATAATTGAAAGTTGTTTCGTCAGGAGCGATTAATCCGCCTCTTGCGCCCATTTCAATACTCATGTTGCAGATGGTCATTCTTTCTTCCATAGAAAGTGATTTGATGGTACTTCCAGCATATTCAACGAAATAGCCAGTCGCACCATTGACGGTTAATTTTGAGATTATATAAAGGACAATATCCTTAGAGCTGACCCCTTTGCTTAATTGACCATTTACAGTAATTCTCATTTTTTTAGGTTTGTTTAAAATGAGACATTGACTTGCCATAACCATTTCTACTTCAGAAGTTCCGATACCGAATGCGATAGAACCAAAGGCGCCATGTGTTGAAGTATGACTATCGCCACATACAATGGTCATTCCTGGTTTTGTAATGCCTAATTCTGGACCAATCACATGAACAATCCCGTTTTTTTCATGACCTAGTCCAAAATAAGTGATATCATTTTCAAGGCAATTTTGTGTCAACGTATCTACTTGTAATTTTGACAATGGATCTTTAATTGGAAGGTGTTGATTTTTTGTGGGGACATTATGATCTGCTGTTGCAATCACCTTATCTTTTCTGTAAATGCTTATGTTTCTTTTTTTTAATCCAGCAAAAGCTTGTGGGCTTGTTACTTCATGAATGAAGTGTCGATCAATGTAAATAACCTCTCTGCCTCCAGGAATTGTTTTAACAACATGAGCATCCCATATTTTGTCAAATAGTGTTTTCATATATTCTAAGAAGCGATCGCAGGAAATAATTTTGTTAGTAATAATTGAAGATCATTTTCATTCACTTCTTTTTTTGAGTCTGCCATATTAATGAATTCACCATAGGCAATATCTAGTTGATCTTTGTAAAGATTAAACCCGACTTCTTTAGCACGATAGGCCAATGCTGCTCTTCCACTTCTTGCGGTAAGAATGATGGAAGATTGATCAACCCCAACATCTCTAGGATCAATAATCTCATAATTTGACCTTTTCTTAATGACACCATCTTGATGAATTCCAGATGAATGAGCGAATGCATTTTCTCCAACAATAGCTTTGTTCGGTTGCACAGGCATAGACATGCCTTCCGAGACCAACTTGCTGATATGATTTAATCTTTTTGAGTTAATATCAATTGTATAAGTATCTGCGAATCGATGTTTCAAAATCATTGAGATTTCTTCTAATGCCGCATTCCCAGCTCTTTCACCAATACCATTAATTGTACATTCAATTTGCCTAGCTCCGTTTTCTATTCCAGCGATGGAGTTTGAAGTTGCAAGTCCTAAATCGTTGTGACAATGTGTTGAAAGAATAACATTTTCAATCCCCTTTACATTGTCGATGAGGTATTTTATTTTTTCTCCATATTCATGAGGAAGACAATACCCAGTTGTGTCTGGAATATTGAGAACAGTTGCACCAGCTTTTATAACTTCCTCGCAGACTTTTGCCAGATATTCATTTTCTGTTCTACCAGCATCTTCAGCATAGAATTCTACATCTTCAACGAATGATTTGGCAAACTTAACGGCAGATACTGCGCGTTCAATTATTTTTTCCCTTGTAGAATTGAATTTGTGAAATATATGAATATCTGAAGTACCGATGCCCGTGTGAATCCGTGGCATTTTTGCATATTTTAATGCTCTGGCGGTTTCTACAATATCTTTTTCTATTGATCTGCTTAAACCACAAATAGTAGTATTTCGAATTTCTTTTGCAATAAGCTCAACGGCTTCAAAATCTCCAGGACTTGAAATAGGAAACCCCGCTTCAATCACATCAACGCCTAATGCTTGCAACTCTCTGGCTAGTTTTAGCTTTTGTTGCGGATTTAGTTTACAACCAGGAACTTGTTCTCCATCTCGGAGCGTCGTATCAAATATGTAAATCCGTTCTTTATTCATATTGTGTCCTTCTTTCACATTATGAAAATATTACTAGAATGATGAAGATGCGAATTTAAATTATAATATATTTACAATTTTCAAAGTAATTTATATTATTATAAATATCTGTTAATCAATTAAATAAATATAAAATAACTACAATTGACAAGTATAAAAACACAATATTTAACTGATTTAATTAATGGATTGACAAAAAGTGAAAAACGACATTTCAAACTTTTTTCGAATCGGGTAGGCACGTCTGAAAAATTGTATGTACAACTATTTGATTTGTTATCAAAAGATAAAGTATTTATCGAAAAACGTGTTTTGGAGAAAATACCAGAGATTAAAAAATCTCAGTTATCAAATTTAAAAGCCAATTTATACAAACAACTATTACGTGCTTTGCGAGATATTAATAAAGAAGACTATGCTGAAATAAAAGCGCGTGAACTGTTTGATTTTGCAAAAGTTTTGTACGCCAAAGGGCAATATCAAGCGAGTATTGAAATGCTTGAAAAAGTTAAAAATCTGGCAGCTAAAATCCATAAACAACCACTAGAATATTTAGCAATTAGTTTTGAAAAACAAATTGAGTCTCAACATGTAACTGGAAGTATGTCACCTAAGGCATTTGTGCTTTCAGAAAACTCGGAAAAAATAATTAACTCACTTAGAGTTACGGATAGTCTTTCCAATCTTTCACTTTCTCTTTATGGAATTTATTTGCAGAGGGGATATGTACGAAATGAAGAAGATTATAATTACTTGAAGAGTTATGTTTTAGAAAAATTACCTGAGGTTGAATTAGACACCCTTGATTTTTATCAATTGCTTCATTACTATCAAATTCATGTTTGGTATTATCATATGATTCAAGACTTTCCTTCATATTTTAAATATTCTCAAAAGTGGGTTGACTTGTTTGATCTGTTTCCAGAAATGAAAAAACCTGAAACCACCGTCTACATAAAAGGTCTTCATAATGTTTTAAATGCTTTGTTTATGTCGGGAAGTCTTGAGAGATTTGATTCAGTACTTTTTAAATTATCTCATCTGCTTGAAGATTCTAAATATAAATTGAGTCGAAATGAATTGTCTCAATTAGAATTATTTAAATATACGCATGTCATTAATCGGGTTTATCTAACGGCTGAATATGATAAAGATTTTACAGAAATAACACTTCTTGAGAAAAAAATAAATGAAGAAGATCATCAATGGGATTTAAATCGAATTCTGGTATTTAATTACAAGATTGCTTGTATATATTTTGGAAGAGGAAATCTTGCAACAACAATTAATTACCTAAACCGAATTACGAATTTTAACTATCCGAATTTTAAAGAAGACATTCAATGTTTTGCACGTATTTTAAATTTAATAGCTCACTTTGAATTGGGTAACGATATATTAGTAAGTTATCAAATAAAATCTGTTTATAAGTTTCTCCTAAAAATGAAGGAACTCCAAAAAGTTCAAAAGGAGGTTCTCAGATTTATTCGGAAGACACCATCTATGATGGAAAAAGATTTGATTCTTGAGTTTAAGTTGCTTAAGAAAAAATTGGAGGAAATTGAAACAGAACCTTTTGAGAAACGCCCATTTTTATATCTTGATATTATCTCTTGGTTAGACAGTAAAATCAATAAAACAACAATGGTAAAAGCCATTCGAAAGAGATTGAAATCGAAAGGATTTAAGGCAAGACCTAAAAGTGACTTATATTAATTGAATAAATTTTATTTATTGATTTTTTTTGAAAACTGTAATATTCCAAAAAAGACTTAGACTAATAAGTATATATTCAAGTTAATGAAACCAGATTTTCAGAAAATATTGCAAGATCACAATGATATTATTTATAAAATATCAAAATCTTTTGCTTTTGAAAATTATCAGGATCTCTACCAAGAAATAGCCATTGAAATCTGGAGAAGCCTTGAAAAATTCAGAGGAGAGGCGCAAATTAAAACATGGATCTATCGTGTGGCATTTAATACTGCGGTGTCTTATAGTACTAAAGTAAAAAGACAAGTTGTCAATAATATTCCAATTGATCCAGCAGAAATAAAAGCCATTCAAGAAAATTATCAAACTTCAAAAGAGCAGGCTGCAGCAAGTAAAACTAAAGTGAACCTATTATACCAGTGTATTAATATGTTGGTTCCAGTAAACAGATCAATAATAATCCTGCAATTAGAAGGCCATGACTACGAAGAAATATCTCAAATCACAGGAATAAAAATTAATACCATTGGCGTAAAACTGAATAGAATCAGAAATCGATTGTTTCAACTTTTAAAAGATAATGGTTATGAAAGATTATAATATAGAAGACTTATGGTTACAAGATGTGGCACCTGAAAGCTCTTTCAAGTTGGATGTTTTACCTAGTAGCGTTACATCAAAATTTAGTGTTTTTAGAGAACTGAAACGGGTTAGAAATTTATTTTGGTGGCAATGGTCAATGGAAATTATTGGAATATTATTCGCAGGATTCCAATTTATGTTTCATGGAGAAAGTATAACTATTGGCAATGCTGTAATTGCCATGTTAACGTCCGCAATACCATATTGCTTTTATATCTCATATTTTAGGCGATTTATCAAAAGTATAAATGATAATAAAAGTCAAAACATGAAAGATTCGCTTCAGTCTTTTTTGGATAGTCTTAATAAGTATATTAAAAATGTGATACGTCTTTTTGTGATAATATTAATTTTTAACATTGCTTTATATGTTTTAGTATCAATAATTGATTTTGAAAGCATAGGAAGACTCGTTGCCGACTTGATAACGGCAGTTTTGGCTTTTGTAATTACGTATGCTTCAATTGCCGGTTGGTTTGATTTTATGTACAAAGACAGTGTGACTGAATTAGAAAATGCAATTCGATATCTTGAATAAAAAAGTATCCTTTATTTAAACCAACAATTCAAATAAACTGCGATTATAATTGACATGTTGAAAATTGATCTTGGCGGCTTTCATCTTGTTAATGAGCGGCAAGTAATCTTCAGAATTTTTAAACTCAATGCCAACGACTGCAGGACCATTGAGTTTATTTGTTTTTTTCATATACTCAAAATGGGTAATATCATCATTAGGACCAAGGATATTTAAAAATTCTCTAAGGGCACCTGCTCTTTGAGGAAATCGAACAATGAAGTAATGTTTTTTTCCTTCATATAACAACGAGCGTTCTGCTATTTCTTGGGTTCTACTGATATCATTATTACCACCACAAATTATGATACCTACATTTTTTCCTTTGATCTCATCTTTGATTTGATCGAGTGCGGCAATTGAAATAGCACCAGCGGGTTCTACAACAATAGCATCTTCATTGTAAAGTTCTAAGATGGTAGTACAAATTTTCCCTTCTGAAACTGTTATACATTCATCAACTATTTCACTACAAATTTGATAAGTGAGATCACCAAGTTCTTTGACAGCAATCCCATCAACGAAAGTATCGATGTCATTAATTTTTACTCTTTCACCTTTCTTAAGAGACTCGGTTAATGCAGGTGCACCTTTTGCTTCGACAGCTATTAATTTGGTTTGTGGACTTTGCTGCTTCATATAAGAACCCACACCACTTAATAATCCACCACCGCCTACAGCAACAAGTAAAATGTCTAGTGGTTGTTTTGCTTGCTTCAGTATTTCAGCGGCGATGGTGCCTTGTCCAGCAATAATGTCAGGATCGTTAAAAGGGTGAATAAAAATGGAATTGTTTTGTTGAGATTCTTTTATTGCAGCTGATTGTGCATCATCATAACTGTCACCTTCTAAAATAATTTCTATCCATTCACCACCAAATAGTTTAACCTTTTTAAGCTTTTGTTCTGGCGTAGGATTGGGCATAAATATTTGCCCTCTGATCTTAAGTTTATTACAAGCCAAAGCCACACCTTGTGCATGATTACCTGCACTGGCGCAAATGATACCTCGCGCTTTTTCATTCTCTGATAATTGAGAAATCTTATTATAAGCGCCTCTTATTTTAAATGACCGCACACTTTGCATATCTTCTCTTTTCAAAAAGATATTACAATCAAACTTCTGCGAAAGATTAAAGTGTTCTAAAAATGGCGTTTCAATAACAACATCTTTTATTCTTTCTTGAGCGTTATGAATGGCATCCTCAGAAATCAATAATGAAGCTTTACTATTTACTTTGGTTGCCATCAGTTTTTAGGTCTTAAACTTCTTACTGTTTTTCCAGCTCTCCACATTTCTGAATCTTCCAGCTCTTTTAATTCTACTGTTAATTTTTCTCTATAATCTGGCATACTGTTGCTGTCAATTGAAAGTTGAGCCTCATGACCCTTTTCAACACTTTCATATAATTCTGCGAAAACTGGTTTGACGGCATCTCTGAATTTCTTCCACCAATCCAACGCTCCTCTTTGTGCCGTTGTTGAACAATTGGCGTACATCCAATCCATTCCATTTTCAGCGATCAGAGGATAAAGAGATTCTGTTGCTTCCTCTACAGTTTCGTTAAATGCCTCGGAAGGGGAGTGTCCTTTTGATCTTAGCAAGTCATATTGTGCTGCAAACAAACCTTGGATTGCGCCCATCAAAGAACCACGTTCACCTGTTAGGTCGCTGTATACCTCTTTTTTAAATGTCGTTTCGAATAGATATCCTGAGCCAATACCAATTCCTAAAGCTTTGACTCGTTCAGTTGCTCTGCCAGTGGCATCTTGAAAAACAGCATAACTGGAATTCAATCCTTTTCCAGCCAAAAACAATCTTCTTAAGCTTGTTCCTGAACCTTTTGGTGCTGCTAAGATGACATCTATATTATCTGGAGGTATAATGCCTGTTCTCTCCTTATAAGTTACGCCAAAGCCATGAGAAAAATACAATGCTTTGCCTTCTGTTAAATAGGGAAGGAGTGTTGGCCACACTGCTATTTGAGCTGCATCTGAAAGCAAGTATTGAATGATCGTTCCTTTTTCAGCGGCTTCTTCAATTGAGAATAATGTTTCACCCGGAACAAAGCCATCAGCAATTGCTTTGTCATAAGAAGGCGATGGTTGGCGTTGACCAACTATGACGTTAAATCCATTGTCTTTTAAATTGAGTGCTTGTCCGGGTCCTTGAACGCCGTAACCAATAATTGCGATTGTTTCATCCTTGAGAACCTCTCTTGCTTTATCAAGAGAAAATTCATCTCTTGTTACTACGTTTTCTTCAGTTCCTCCAAAATTTAATAGTGCCATTTTTTTATTTTTTAAATATTATTTGATTCTAATTTTTTGTGATTTCGTTTTTTATCAACCGACTTTAAGTGATTGTTTAGCCTTTCCATTGGTTTTACAATAGCTACTCTTCCTGACCGTGCAAACTCATAAATTCCAATGATTCTTAATTCTTCTAAAAGTGCATTGGTTTCTTCTTTATGCCCTGTTTTTTCGATAACAATATATTCAGGCTCAATGCTTAATATGCGTGCGTTATGTCTTCGTAACAATTCTTCTGTATCATCACTTTGAAAAAATGATTGAGTGGCCACTTTGTAAAGCGCAATTTCTTGATAGACAATTTCACTTGTTTCATAATAAAAAGCCTTGAGGACATCTACTTGCTTTTCTATTTGTAGCGTTAACTTCCTAACTTGTTCATCTGTAAGATTTAAGACTAAGGTAAACCGATGAATACCTTTCATTGAAGATTCTGAAGCAGCAATACTTTCAATGTTGATATGCCTTTTTGTTATAATAGCAACGACTCTTTGCAGCAGTCCTAATTTGTTTTCAGTAAATACTGTTATCGTAAATTCTTTTTCCATAATATTAGCTTAAGGCGATTTCATGTACTGCTTTTCCTGTTGCGATCATTGGAAAAACATTTTCTTCATTTTCTACATTAACGTGAAGGACGTAGGGGCCGTTATATTCTAGCATTTCAGCTATTGATGATTTTAAATCCTTAGGGTCGGTGATCTGCTTACCTTTTACACCAAAGCCATCAGAGATTTTTATAAAATCTGGATTTTTTAATTCGACAAATGAATATCGCTTTTCAAAAAACAACTCTTGCCATTGTCTTACCATGCCTAAATAGTTGTTGTCCAAAATAATTATTTTGACTTGGACATCCCATTGATTGCAAACGCCCAATTCTTGTAAGGTCATTTGAAATCCTCCATCGCCAATTATTGAAACTACTTGTGCATAGGGTTTGGCTAATTTTGCGCCTATTGCTGCAGGCAATCCAAAGCCCATGGTGCCAGCGCCACCAGATGAAATCCACTGGTCGTGACCATTGTAGTCATAGTATCTTGCGGCGATCATTTGATGTTGACCAACATCTGTTGTAACGATCGCTTTTCCATTTGTTTGGTTTGAAAGTTCCTTGATGACTTTAGCCATTTTTAATTGAGGGCTTGAATCGGATAAATCTTTACTGATGACTTTGTCATGTTCCATTTGATCACATTGATGAAATTCTTCTAGCCAAGCTTCATATGATTTTTGTTTAACCAGGGGCGTAAGATCTAACAATGCATCTTTTGCATCACCTAGAATGGCGACATCTGTTTTTACATTTTTATCAATTTCTGAAGGGTCTATTTCAACATGAATAACCTTAGCTTGTTTTGCATATCTTGAAATATCGCCAGTGACACGATCGTCAAATCTCATTCCAATTGCAATTAACACATCACACTCATTGGTTTTTACATTTGGTCCATAGTTACCATGCATACCTAACATGCCGGTGTACAATGGATGTTCGTCAGGGATTGCTGATAATCCATGAATAGTGCTGGCTACTGGAATGCCTGATTTTTCAACAAAAGATTTAAATTCTTTTTGTGCTTTAGCAATATGAATACCATGACCTGCTAGAATTAAAGGTTTCTTTGCGCTGTTAATTAAAGTAGCGGCTTCTTCGACTTTAGATTTATCAATGATAGGGGTACAAGTATAACTTCTTATGATTGGATTTTTCTCATAGTGATATTCGCATTCTCCTAATTGGGCGTCCTTGGTAATATCAATCACAACAGGTCCAGGTCTGCCTGAATTTGCGATATAAAATGCCTTTGCAAAGACTTCTGGAATTTCCGAGGCTTTTGTAATTTGATAATTCCATTTAGTAATCGGTGCAGAACATCCGATCACATCTGCTTCTTGGAATGCATCAGAGCCAAGCAAATGACTGTACACTTGACCAGTTACACAAACCAATGGTGTTGAATCCATCATTGCGTCAAGTAATCCAGTAAACAGATTGGTAGCACCGGGCCCTGAAGTTGCAAAGACAACACCAGTTTTTCTAGAAGCTCTCGCAAAGCCTTCTGCTGCATGAATGGCTCCTTGTTCATGTCTGGTTAGAATATGTTGGATTTGATTTTGATAAGAATATAATGCATCATAGATTGGCATTATCGCTCCTCCAGGATATCCAAAAATAGTATGAATGTCTTCTTCTAATAGACATTTTAAAACAGCTTCTGCGCCAGTTATTTTCTGAGCTTTTTTTGAAGCTTTAATTTCTGTTTTATTTTCTTGTGCTATCATAATTTTTAATTGAAGTTGTCTGTAACGCATCCTTCGCTTGCGGATGAAACGTTGTTGCGATATTTTCTTAAAAATCCTGTAACAGGTTTATGTAGTGGTTTCCATTCTTCTTTTCTTTTCTTTAATTCATTATCATCCAAATGAACAAATATTTTGTTGTCTATGGCATCAATAGTTATTTTGTCACCATCGACCAAAACACCGATTGTTCCACCACAATAAGCTTCTGGTGAAATATGACCAACAACAAAGCCATGTGAGCCTCCGGAAAAACGACCATCGGTTATTAAAGCCACATCTGAACCCAGACCACAACCACTGAGTAAGCCAGTAGGTTTTAACATCTCTGGCATTCCAGGAGCACCTTTAGGTCCTGAGTATCTAATGACGATGACAGTACCTGCTTTGATTTCATTATTTTGTATGGCTTTGTTTGCGGCATCTTCAGAGTCAAAGATTTTTGCAAGTCCAGTAAATATTTCACCTTCTTTACCTGTTATTTTTGCGACAGCACCATCTTCTGCTAAGTTTCCGAAAAGTATTTGAAGGTGTCCTGTTGGTTTCATTGGTTTGTCAAATGGATAAATGACTTTTTGATCTTTAGCAAGTGGCTTGTATTCATCAAGATTTTCTTCAATTGTTTTTCCTGTGACTGTCAAGCAAGAGCCATCTAACAAATCATGTTGAAGCATCAATTTCATAACTGCAGGGATACCTCCAACTTGATGAAGATCTTGCATAACATATTGACCACTGGGTTTGAGATCTGCTAAAAAAGGTGTGCTATCAGAAATTTCTTGAAACTCTTTTAATGAGAGTTTTAAATCAAATGATTTGGCAATTGCTAAAAGATGTAATACGGCATTAGTTGATCCGCCCAATACAGTTATTAATCTTAGTGCATTTATGATTGATGCTTTTTTAACGATTTTTCTAGGAGTGATATCGTGTTCTAATAGATGCTGGATTGCCTTACCAATTCTTTTTGTTTCTTCATTTTGTTCAGGACCAGCAGCTGGATTAGATGCATTCATAGGCAATGACATCCCCATTGCTTCGATAGCTGATGACATGGTGTTAGCTGTAAACATGCCGCCACACGCTCCAGGGCCTGGACAAGCTTTTTGAATGATATTTTCCAATTCATTATTGTCGATTTCTCCAGCAATATGCTGACCTAAAGCTTCAAAAGTTGAAATAATGGTTAAGTCTTTTCCAGCATGACAACCGGGCGCAATCGATCCACCAAAAAATACAATTGATGGTCTGTCTAATCGACCTAATGCCATCATGGCTCCAGGCATATTTTTATCGCAACCTACAACTGTAACCAAAGCATCATACCATTGAGCAGAAGCTACAGTTTCAATGGAATCCGCAATGATATCTCTGGAGGGCAAAGAAAAACGCATGCCTGATGTTCCCATTGAAATGCCATCACTCACACCAATAGTATGAAAAATCAAACCCACTAAATCCTGACTAACTACGCCTTTTTTAATTTCTTTGGCCAGATCATTCAAGTGCATATTACATGGGTTACCTTCCCAACCAGTGCTGACAATGCCTACTTGAGGTTTTTTCAGATCTTCATTTGTTAATCCTATTGCATGTAACATTGCCCTTGCTGCAGGCTGCGAAGGATCAGAAGTTACATGTTTGCTGTATTTGTTTAATGTCATCGCTTGGTTTTAAATAAAAAAAAGCCATTCATAAAGAATGGCTTTTTTCATAAAATCAAATACCATTCAATCGTCAGTTCGTAATAATGATGCTGATAATTGATATTGTAATAATAGTATTGATGTTTGATTTCATGCTTAAATTTTTCTAAAGAAACAAATGTATAGATAAAATTATTCTAATAAAAGCAATAAGGCACAATATTTTATTCAATTTCTTGTCATTTTGGGTTTTATGCCTATTTTTATTGGACTGTGATATAGATATTTATTTTATGATATCGGAATTAATCCTAAATATATTTAGTTAATTAGCTGTACCTAATTATTTAGAATTTATAAAACACAAAAGAATTTAGAAATGAACAGCAAGTTTTTATTATTAGTTATTCTCGGATTGTTTTTTTTCAGCTCATGTTCAGACGTTGAAAATGAAATTTGGATCAATGAGGATGGATCAGGAAAAATGGAAGTAAAAATAGACATGAGTTCTATGCTAGAAATGGCGTCGATGTTTGAAGGAATGGGCGATGAAGGCGAAGAAGGAACTGAAGGTGATGATGAAGAGCAGGAAGAGGAATATGAAATTGAAGAAGAAGAATCAAATTCTTTTGAAGACGCAAAGAGTTTTGATGATATTATGGACGGCATTATGAGTCCTGAAAACATGAGAGATATTGATACAACTTTCAATATGTATGATGTTATGCCAGATTCAATTAAAAATCAAGTTTCTAATAGTGAATTACTTAAAAATATTAACATAAGTGTCTTAGCTAACAAAGCTGAGAGTGTTGCTAAGTTTTCTTTACAGTTTGTTTATAAAAGCCAAGATGAATTGATGGAAATATTTTCTTCTTTGTCTGAACTTGATTCTGATACAAGTGATGAAGAAAAAGAAGCAAGTTTAGATAAGTTTAGAAGCATGATGACGCAATATGAGGTTGATTTAAAAAATGGAATTTTAACCTTACCTGCTCAAGACTTTAACGATGACTTGTTAGGAGAAGGATTAGGAGAAGGAGCAGGAGATAAAATGGACAACATGGACGACGAAGCAATGGGAATGATGCAAATGTTATTTGGAGATGCCAGTATAGTAACTAAAATTCATTTACCAGGTGAAGTAATTTCTTGCGATGATAAAGAAGCAGATATATTTGGAAATCAAATTCGAGTTAAGGATTCTTTTATGGATCTGATGAAAAATAAAAAGACCAAAGGTCGAGTCATTAAGTTTAAAAACTAAAATCAGAATCCCTGGCAAAATTAATTGTCAGGGATTTTTTTTAGAATTCACTGCTCGTGTGGAAAATAATGTCAGGATGATTATCCTGTGCCATTTTTAAGGTCCAAGCAGATTCTGCTAAATAAACCAACTTCCCATCTTTATCAATAGCCAGATTATTTCTACGTCTCGATTTTAATTCGTCCAGTGCTTCTTCACTTTCGCTGCTTACCCAACATGCCTTATGCATAGCTAAAGACTCATAGGTACATTTTGCGCCATATTCATGTTCTAACCTGTGTTGAATAACATCAAATTGCAGGGCACCAACTGTTCCAATAATTTTTCTATTGGAATCTAATTTGGTAAATAATTGTGCAACACCTTCTTCCATCAATTGGTTAATTCCTTTATTCAATTGTTTCGACTTCATTGGGTCTGCATTATTGATAAACCTAAACTGCTCTGGAGAAAAAGATGGAATACCTTTAAAGTGTATTTCTTCTCCTTCAGTTAATGAATCACCAATTTTAAAATTTCCCGAATCATAAATACCAACAATATCACCAGGGTATGCATCGTCGACGATGTTCTTTTTAGACGCCATAAACATAGTTGGGTTTGAGAATTTCATTTTTTTATCTTGCCTGACATGATAAAAATTGACATTTCGTTTGAATACGCCTGAGCAAACTCTTAAGAAGGCAATTCTGTCTCTATGCTTTGGATCCATATTCGCATGGATTTTAAAAATAAAACCAGTAAACTTCTCTTCATCTGGTTTGACCATGCGCTCTTCGGTTTCTCTGGGAAGTGGCGAAGGTGCAATCTCAACAAAACAATCCAACATTTCTTTGACACCGAAATTGTTAATAGCACTACCAAAAAACACAGGATTCAATTCCCCTCTTTGATAAGCTTCTTGATCAAACTTGGGATATATTTCATTAATCGTATTAACTTCTTCTCTTAACTCATCGGCAATAGCTTCTCCCAACATTTCATTTAATATAGGATCGTCTAAATTGCTTATTTCAATAGTATCCTCTTCGAGTTGTTTTCCATGAGCCGCAAAGAGTTTTAATTTAGACTCATAGATATTATAAACTCCTTTAAATCTTTGTCCCATACCAATCGGCCAACTCAGAGGGCAAGCTTTCATACCTAATTTCACTTCAATATCATCCAGAAGATCAAATCCATCTTTTCCTTCACGGTCAAGTTTGTTTATAAATACAATCATCGGCGTGCTTCTGGTCCTACACACTTTAACTAGTTTCTCAGTTTGTTCCTCAACACCTTTGGCAACATCAATAACAACAATAGCACTGTCTACTGCTGTTAAAGTTCGATAAGTATCTTCTGCAAAATCTTTGTGACCCGGTGTATCAAGAATGTTTATTTGTTTGTCTCGATATTCAAATGCCATAACGGATGTGGCAACCGAGATTCCCCGTTGTCGTTCGATTTCCATAAAATCAGAAGTCGCATGCTTCTTTATTTTATTGGACTTAACGGCACCTGCTACTTGAATAGCCCCACCAAAAAGAAGTAGTTTTTCAGTCAATGTCGTCTTACCTGCATCTGGATGCGAAATAATACCAAATGTTTTCCTTTTATCGATTTCTTGTTGTAAACTCATATATTAAAATGACTGCAAAAGTATTATTATAAGACATAGAGTCCAATTTATCAATCAACTAATTGAATATTATTATTTCTGATCAATTTTGGTTTGAATGAAATAAATAATTAGTAAAAATTCAAGAAGCTTTTATAAACATATTTTGTTTTGTAGATTCACATTTCACGACAATCTTAGTTTATGTTTATTGTGTGATAAAATGCGTTTAATTAAAAAAGGTCAAGTTTAAAAAATGACATCAATCAAAATTTTCTTAAGTTGCTTTTTGCTGCTGGTATGTTCAAATTTCTTACCAGGACAGGATCTTTTATCAAGCATCATAGAAAGGTATGATGAATTTAATAAAGAGATAGAAGAAGCTTCGAAAACAGGGTGGCCAAATGTTTCTGACAGCTTTATTGAAAAAAATATTTTGCATCATCAATCATTAATTCAAGCCTTGTCAAAAGTAAATAAAGCAGAGCTTAATGAAGAGGATCAAATTAATGTTGAGATGTTTAAATTGATTCTTGAAAGTGCATTATTTGATTTAGAATATGGCACGCATTTAATGCCACTCAATAGTGAAGGTGGATTTATTATTTCTATGATGTATAATGTCAGAGGAAAAAAATTAAATTCGGATGAGGATATTCAAAATTATATTAAGAAGATAAATTCAACAAATCTATACCTAGATGCTCAAATTGCTAATCTAAGAAAAGGTTTAAAATCTGAAATTATACGACCCAAAATTGTCGTGGAAAATTGTATTCAAATCTTAGAAGATTTATTATCATCTGACGAATTTTTCTTGTTTGTTCCTTTAAAAGGTAAACACACTTTTGAACCACAATTTGAAACAGAAATTTTTAATGCATTCAGAAGGTTACATACTTTCTTGAAAAATGAATATTTGCCAAAAGCAAGAATTAAGATTGGTATTAAAGAAAACAAAAATGGGAAAGCATTTTACGAGCAACGGGTAAGATTTTATACGACATTGGATATGAGTCCGCAAGAGGTATTTGAAGTTGGTAAAAGTGAAGTTGCAAGAATCAGGTCTGAGATGGAGGCCATTATTGATTCAGTAAATTTTGAAGGCTCCTTTGAAGAGTTTACCACTTTCCTAAGAGAAGATCCTCAATTTTATGCCCAGACTGATAAGGAGTTGTTATATTTTGCTTCTTGGTTATCAAAAAAAGCAGAAGCGTTTTTGCCTAGGTATTTTAACAAACTCCCGCGATTGCCATTTACGGTGACACCTGTTCCATTAGCAATAGCACCTAATTATACAACTGGAAGGTATTCTGGTGGTTCGATGAAAGGGCAAAAAGCGGGGCAATATTGGGTTAATACTTATAACTTGCCCGCAAGACCACTTTATGTCCTTCCTTCATTAACTTTACATGAAGCGGTTCCTGGACATCACCTTCAAATCAGTTTGGCAAAAGAATTAAAGGGGTTACCCAAATTTAGGTCACATTACTTAAGTGCCTTTGGAGAAGGTTGGGGACTTTATTCAGAATACTTAGGTAAAGAAGCAGGAATGTATCAAACAGCTTATGAAGATTTTGGCAGATTAACTTATGAGATGTGGAGAGCTTGCCGACTGGTTGTTGATCCTGGCATGCATTATTTTGATATGACTAAAGAGGAAGCCATAGCATTTATGAAAGACAATACTGCATTATCAATGCATGAAATCAATACTGAAATAAACAGATATATTGGTTGGCCAGGACAAGCGGTATCATATAAAATTGGGGAGTTGAAAATTAGAGAGCTGCGTAAAAAAGCGGAATTAGAGTTGGGTGATAAATTTGATATTCGCGAGTTTCATGACCTCGTTTTAGCTAATGGATCAATTCCGCTTAATACTTTGGAAAGAATTATAAATCAATACATAGAAATTAAAAATTCAGATGTCGAGAAAAATTAGAATGGGCATGATCGGCGGCGGTCGCGGTGCATTTATTGGAAATGTGCACAGGATGGCAGCTGCTTTAGATGGACAAATAGAATTGGTATGCGGCGCATTTAGCAGCAATGCTGAAAAGTCTAAATTATCAGGTGATGATTTATTTTTAGACGAAAGCAGAGTGTATGGATCCTATGCTGAAATGATTGAAAAAGAGAAAGCATTACCACTAGGTGAAAGAATGGATTTTGTTTCAATAGTAACTCCGAATCATGTACACTTTGGTCCTGCTAAAATGGCATTGGAAAATGGTTTTCATGTTGTTTGTGACAAACCTCTTGCATTTAATTTGGAGGAAGCAGAGGAATTAGAACGCCTCGTTAATGAAACGGGATTATTGTTTGCATTGACTCACAATTACACAGGCTATCCTATGGTAAAGCAAGCCAAAATGATGATCCAAAATAATGAGATTGGCAAAGTAAGAAAAGTTATTGTTGAATATCCGCAAGGTTGGTTGTCAACAAAATTGGAGTCTACTGATCAAAAACAAGCCGCCTGGAGAACTGATCCGAGTAAGTCTGGAATAGCAGGTGCGATGGGAGATATAGGAACACATGCTGAAAACTTGGCAGAATATATTACAGGATTAAAGATTGATGCCATATGTGCAGATATAAGTACGTTAGTAGATGGAAGGTTGCTTGATGATGATGGTAATGTCCTATTGAGATTTGACAATGGTGCCAGAGGAATACTGTATGCATCGCAAATTTCAGCAGGTGAAGAAAACGGATTGGCCATTAGAATTTATGGTGAGAAGGGTGGATTGGAATGGCACCAAATGGAGCCCAATACACTTCTGGTTAAATGGTTGGACAAGCCTTCACAAAACTATAGAACAGGGGTAGGAGAGTTGTATCCAGAGACGCAAGCACATACTCGAATCCCTGCAGGACATCCCGAAGGATATCTTGAAGCATTTGCTAATATTTATAGAAATTTTGCAATGTGTGTGAGAGCCAAGTTGGAGAATAAAGAAGTTGAAAAGGTATATCAAGATTATCCTACAGTGTCAGATGGCGTTAGAGGAATGAAGTTTATTTATAAGGTGATTGAGTCTGGTAAAGCTGATGCTAAATGGATTAAGATGTAAGATGTAGTTTGTAGAGGTTCTGAGCAATTACTCAGTGTTACACAGAGGATATACAGAGATTTTGAATTTTTTTAACTTACCAATAGGGGTTTGGCTGAAAATAAATGTCCTATAAGTGGATAATGAAAAATGGATTTAACTTTTGTAGGCCTTCCCGGACAGGAAGGCTTATTTTATTTATATACCAAATAAGGAATTGGACTCTATTTTTTCTTTGTCTTGTGATGATATTTCAAAGAATATTTTAGAACTTTTAGTCAAGCTAATTCCAGTTTGCTTTTCGTAAATAGTTTTGTACTTATTCCACAGATTTTTTGGTTGCTTATCTCCATCTATTTTTAAATACTTTCCTGTAATTTCTACTTTGGTTTTACCAGTTTCAGGAATTAATCCATCCTCAAGTAATTCTTCTATGATAATATCAGACACTTTTCTATTATGATCGAATAACTTTTTATGATTTTTATTAAAATTTTTATTGTTAAAAAACTCTCTTTCAACATCTTGCATTTCTCTTTCTAAAAAATTATTGTTTCTATGGAAAAAGTGCTCTTCCATTTTTTTAGGGAATAAATTATTTAATTCCTTTTCTATTTTTAATTCTGCGATAAGGTCTTCATTAATTTTTCCTTTTTTACCACTTAAAAATTCTTCATATTCTCTCGTGGTTTCAAATAAAGATTTTGGCATTTTCTGTGGAAATAAATCCCAGATAGAATCAATAAAAATATTTTTGTTATTGTCCCTAAGTTTTCTTTCAAGAACATGGTATTTGATGCTGTCTCTTATAGTATCAATAGCAAAATCATCAAAGTCTTCGAAAGCATAAGCATAGAAATCTTTTTTATGTGACTCGGGTAAATTAGAATTCTTTTGGCTGTATTTTTCTATAATTGAATCCATGTTTATAGCGTTTCTACTTAACTTTTCAAGCAAATAAACATTACCGAAATCATCTCCACATTCAGGAAAAAGTGTGATAATATCTTTAGAATCATCTGGCATTAATTCAACGATAACATCTTCGTGTTCACTCAACTCTTCCTTAGGGATGTCGGAACCATCAATCTTCAGTTTGGTAATTTCACCGTTTTCCATTTCAAGTTCTAACTCTTTATTATTGGTTTTCTTCTTGATATGAAATGAATTTCTCTCTGGAATTGTATCAAGATAATATTTGATATCTTCCGGGGACTGTGGGCAATCATCAATAATATATATCTCGTAGTTTTCATTAGGAACCTCTTCTGTAACGTGATAGTTTTCAGCACCAACAAATATGGTTGTAAATAGCAGAAGTGCTGCTAATACCTTATCTCTATAATTGCTTTTAGTATGCGGTTGGTTTATCAAGCGAAGGATTCTATTTTTAAAAGCATTTTTATTTCCAGAAAAACCTAATGCCGGTTGAATATTATGGATTTTTATTTCCTGTAATTTGATTAATGTTTTAGCATATGAAACACTGTTGCCTGTATGTTGAATAGCCAAATCATCGCAGCAATTTTCTCTTTCTAACCTGATGCGAGAAGAAATGTACCAGATTGCAGGATGGTAGTAGAAAATTGTTTCCGTAGCGATTTGTAATATATTAAATAAGTAATCGTGTCTTTTGATATGGGCAACCTCATGAGCAATGATGGCATTAACTTCTTCAATAGTCAGTTGATTGACTAAGCCCAGAGGGAATAATATGATTGGCTTAATGTAGCCCATCACTAAAGGAGTAGAAATTTTATTTGATTCCTTGATTTCTATTTTTCTATTTATATCAAATTTGCTTCTAAATTTATCGAGTGATTTATTGAGAACTTTATTTGAAGCAGATGCATCTTTTATAATTCTTTTTAAATAAACATAGCCAGAAGTAAATTTCAAAAGGAAGAGAAGTGAACCAATCAACCACGCATTGACAATAGCAAATAGGTATGTATCCATAAATGAAATAAACCCAGCAACTGAACTTTGCAGCATAGGAGTTACATGAGCCTGATAAATCACAGCTTCAGCTACGCCTTTTGCTTCTGAATCTATGTAGTAAATTGAAAACGTGACTAATGAGATTAACATACATATTCCTAATGCTCCGAAACCAACAAAATACCTGAATGTTGATTTCTTGTTTTGCATGATTTTCAGAATAAATACGAGCATCAATGCAACAAGTGTAAATTGCCAAATTGAATGTATTAATGTCCATGCTAAGGCATAGGCTAAATCATTGGATAGGATTGAATTTATCATGATTTACTTATTTTGATTTTCAATGTCTTCAATAATTGCTTTTAATTTTTCTATGTCATCTGCACTTGCTTTTTGTTGTCCTAAAGCTTGCATGACCAATTTCATAGCTGATCCTCTGTATGTCTTTTTTATAAATGAGTTGAGAAGGTTATGCTGTGTATCTTGTTCTAAAACTTCTGCATCATAAACATGAGTCCTAGAAGAAGTATCTCGAGAGACCAATCCTTTTTCGGTCATTATTTGCATAATTTTCAAAGTCGTAGTATAACCTACTTCACGTTGTTCGTTTAATAGATTATTGACGAATCGAACGGATGAAGGACCGTGCTGCCAAATTATTTGTAGGATTTCTAATTCGGATTCAGTGGGCATGTTTTTTCTGTTCAAATTCATATTTATCACATTTACATTACAAGTATATACGAAACTTGTCGTAATAGCAAAATATTGTACGACTAATTTCGTATTTTAAGAATGTATTAACATAAATAATCAAGTAGATTTTATATTATGTCAAATATGATTTCCAAAAACACCACATTAATTTTTCAGTAAAGTTTAGAGGTTTTTATTCAAAAGTGAAATTCTTTGCATGTCCAAAAGAGGGGTAGATATAAAAAAACTAGTGCCGAGTAAGAGATACTGCGACACTAGCCAATCATTATAGAACAACTTCCATTAGTACTTTCATAACCAAATGTGGTTAAAAAAAGTTCACTGTTTTTTTCATAAATAAAACTTAGCTGAAACTTTACCTTCGGTGACGTCAAACAGATTTGTCAGGTAAAAGTCATTTGTGCCATAAAAGGTACTTCAAATAATATTTGCCTATTTAAGAAATATATTACATCCTTACAGCTTTAAAATTTTCTTCACGCCAAGGAATGTGCCTTCGACTGATAATACTTTAATAAAGTAAATACCCTTAGGAAGAACGGCAATATTGTTTTTTCCAATATTCAGATCTTGTATTTTTAAACCTTCGATAGAAATTAATTTAAAATCTAATTTCATATTTTGAGAATCAGAAATATATACAAAATGATTCGTCGGATTTGGATAGAAATTAAGATTAGTTAATACAGACTCTAAAGTGGAAGTTGTAAAGTCAACGCCATCACAATCTTCATCAATTCCATTATTTGGAATTTCTTCACCTTCTGGATTAATATCCGGATTAGTATCATCGCAATCTAAATTATTTGTGACATATCCATCTACCTCATCGCAATCAACTACAGATTCAAAATCGTTTCCAAATCCATCACCATCTCTATCTTCGTAGTAGGTTTCAAAACTTAAGCCTTCATCAGTATTCTCATCACAATTGTTATCTAAACCATCACAAAGCTCTGGTGCTAAGGGATTGATTTCTGGATTAGTATCATCACAATCAAAATTATTAGTGACATAACCCTCTACATCCTTGCAATCAATTACAGATTCAAGCTCATTTCCAAAACCATCACCATCTCTATCTTCGTAGTAAGTTTCAAAACTTAATCCTTCATCAATATTGTTATCGCAATTATTGTCAATGCCATCGCAAAGTTCAAGAGCTGAAGGATTAATTTCAGGATTGGAGTCATCACAATCTAAATTATTGGTAACATAACCCTCAACGTCTTTGCAATCAACAACGGACTCAAAATCGTTTCCAAAACCGTCACCATCTCTATCTTCGTAGTAAGTTTCAAAACTTAACCCTTCATCAATATTGTTATCACAATTATTGTCAACGCCATCGCAAATCTCTTCTGCACCTGGATAGACATTTGGATTATTGTCATCACAATCTTCTTCGAAATGATACCCATCATCATCGAGGTCAATAAAAGGCTCAGTCTGACAACTGATACAATTTCTAAATGGTTTGCATTCATCGTCAAATACAATTTCTACACAAAGTTCATATACTGTTGCAGGTTCTACATTTGCTAAAATAAAATTATTTTCAAAAGTATGTCCTATATTGAAACCATCGAAATAGATGCTGTAATTTCTAGCTAACGAGTTATCATTCCAAGCAATTTCAATAAAGTCGTATCCCACATCTGAGCAAACAATTGTCGGTGCTTCATGACCTTCAATACCGTCATCAACCAATCCATTGCAATCATTATCTAATTTATCACAAATCTCTTCAGCTCCAGGATTTACAAATTCATTACTATCATCACAATCCAAATCTGCAAAATATCCGTCATTATCACTGTCAACAAACTTTGGTGCTAACACATCTGTGATCGTATGAATACTTGTATTGGTTTGAACAAATTCGTTATCATCGAAATAAATGAAGGCGGTGTTTTCGACCGTTGATCCAATAGGGAGGTCTTCATTTAATTTTACGACATATTGAAAAAACCCTTTGTTTAAAATGGTGTCTTGCATTATTGATGGTAGTTGAATATCGTCAAAAAACACCTTTAAAGAACGGTCGCTGTCAATGTTGTACCTTGAAATAATATGTGAAGATTGAATCATGCGGAATGAAGACAAATCATATGCTGATTGTAATGTGTCTTCAATTCTGATGTTAAAGGCGGTATCGTTTCCTAAGTTTTCAAAACGAATAGTATAGAGCAATTCTTCATCATTTAAAATAGGATTTATATCTCCTCTTTGTGGCTGACCTGTTTTGTCATTAGGGTCAAAAGGACATCTTAATTCGAAACAATGATCTGTAAATATGTTATCCGAAGAGTTAAACTTAGGATATAAGCAAAACAAATCACCAGTAAAAGAAGCCGGTGGCATTTTAAGGTTCACCAATATTGATTGACTTTGAAGAGGTTGTTCAAGGTCGATGAGCCATTTAAGTTCACCAGAGGTGTCCTTGAAAGGTAAAAAATCTATAAATCTAGAAGTTATTAATGAATCAAAATTTAATGTAAACGTATCCCGGATAGGTGTTGTTCCTGTATTGGTTAATTTTATTCTAAAAGGAATAATCCTATTGCATCTTTCTAGTTGAAGAGCAACAATGTGGATGTCTATATCATTAATGCCAACATCTGGATTTACACAAAGTGCAATATCTAATTCTAAAGTCCCATCGTTTTCTTCTATTGTAATTGAATCTGGTAAATTTGACGGAATGAATCTCTCATTTAAAAAAGTTAAACCATATGTGCCAGCTTTGAGTACATAGCATTCTTGCTTTTGATTAAAGATAGCGCTGTATTCGAATGGCTTATCTAGAGAAACAAAATGTTCCGTGATGTTCACAATGTCTTCGTTGTCATCTTTAATTTGATTCTTGTTTTCATCGATAAAGTAATTTAGCTTAAGCCATTCATCTTGACAGTTTATATTTTCAATTTCTAATTCTTCATCGTCTATTACTTCACTTATGATCAAATCAAAATTTTCACATAAGTCAATCTGAAAAGTACATTCCGATCCGTCGCAACCACCAACAAATAAATAATAATCTTGACCAAGAATTAAATCTGAAACTTCAAAACTGACAGTGCCATCATTATCACAAGACGAGTTTCCTGCGATACAAAAGCCATCATCATCTTCACAAAAATCAAAGATACCAGCCATAAGACTTTGGTGACCCGTTCTACAAGAAAGTGCAGATATAGTAAAACAAATATTCTGACTTGATGCTACAAATGAAAACCAAGAAAGATTGGTGGCATCACCTTCACCATTACATAGTTCTCCTGGCCAAACTATAGTACCAACTTCTTCAGGCGTACAAGAGACATAGCCATTGAGTAATTCAGTCATATCACAGAAGTGGCAGTTGGGAAATGTATTACAACTTTCTGTACAGATTTCTGGTCCCGATGAACAGTCATTACAAAGAATATTAACATTGAAAGAATGAGGTGTAATATTACCACATTCATCTTCGATTATGTATTCAATAAGATGGTTTCCAATTGGGAAGTTTTCTGAAGGAGGAATGCCAATGGTGTAGAATTCAGTTTGATTACATTCATCTATAAACTGTTCATTAAATATAGGTGGATAGTCCCAAGATTCGCCAGTATGTACATTTTCGAAATAGTTATTTGGAAAAAAATATCCTCCATTACAATCATCTATATAGACATCAATATCTGTAGGTAAAAAAAGTTCTGAGCCTGAAATCCACACAGGTGGGATTGTATCAACAATAGAAATGTTTATTGTTTTTTCCAAATTAAAGCCGCTGCATATTGCTTCAAAAGTGACTTCAAAGTTATCACCACATAAAAAAGTATGCGTAGGGTTAAAACTAAAGTCATTAAAGAATGTATCCTGAGAACATTGTTCAGATCCAGTTTCATAAATGTCTATACTGTTAACATAATTAGAAATGATCTGGTAAGTAGATTCAGCACTATTTTCATTATTGCATTGAACTATCTGATCTGTTGGCTCTATAACCCAATCTATAGGTTGAGCTATAGCAATGAATGCATTAAAAAGCAAAAGTGAAGTAAGTATCAATTTTTTCATAGGAGTTGTTTCAAATATTAAGATACAGAATTTTTGAAATTCGCTGTATTGGCCTTATAAATCAGAGGTCTTTTATTCTGAGAAAGTTATTTCGGCAACTAGAGGCAAATGATCACTTACGCCTTTTTGAGGAATAGTAGAAACGTAATTAACTTCAAATCCTTTGGTAAAAATATGATCAAGTTGAAATGCTGTTTTAGGAATAGACTTAAGAGTTGGTTTGACACTACTTACGGTTGTGCCAACATCAGCACTTATCCAATTAAATCCATTTTGACTAAAAGACTTGGCTGTTTCTTCAGATTCAAATGCACCAAAAGTATTAAAATCACCTGTGACGATAACGTAATGTCCTAGCCCTTGAGCATGTGAAGCAATTTTTTCTGCGAATGCTTTTTTAGTTGAAGTTGTATTTACAGCAGGGGCATGTGTCGTAACAAATGAAACCAAGTTGTTTTTAATATTGATTTGAGCAATAGTTGCTGTCTTATTAAATTTATAATTTTTTCCTTCAAACATGACTGGATAGCTGCTTGAAAATCCAGTTATAAATTTTTCAGTTTTTGAAATCGGCCACTTAGATAAAATGGCATTTCCTACATTTCGTTCATGCTTGGGATGATAAATAGCAGGGTAGTAAACGTAGGACAGTTTGAGATGCTCCGCTATTTTTAAGACGCCGTTTTCATCCATTTCTTGAAGTAACAAGACATCACAATCCATCAATTCTTGAGATGATAAAAGATCAATAGCACCAGAAATATTTTGAGCAAATTCTATATTGAAAGTGACAATTTTAAAAGATGTGGTTTCTTCTGAAATGTGTTGGTCTTGTATGAAACTGCCATTAAAAACAGGTT
>JABDKX010000083.1 GCA_013001975.1 Saprospiraceae bacterium
GACTCACTTACAGTTCATGTTCAAGTCAATAATGGAACATCATTTAAAAGAGGGGGATCTGTAAAAAAACCTTTCACTATAGTTACAACCAACATTGGAGACTTTAACCAAAATCATAAAAATGAAATTCTTATTTCTGGATTTAAAGAAGGGTTTCGTTTACTTGAGCTCTCAGATGATTTGGACTCATTATACGAACTTCAAAATAGTTTAGGTGATTACTATGCTCAAGGATCAAGTCTCAGTGATATAAATAATGATGGTTGGCTGGATGCATTTATAACCAATGACATTGGCTATAATGTTATTCTCAACAATGATCAAAATGGGGAACTAACAATTAATCCAATAGATGATTTTAATGTTACAGAACAAGACTCCGCATCAGGAAATTATAATGCAGTATGGTTTGACTTTGATAACGACTTGGATCTGGATCTGTTTATTTCTAAATGTCTGGTTAACGCCACTAGTTTCACAGATAAAAGAAGGATCAATCAATTCTTTGTTAATGAAGGTGGACAATTTATAGAGTCTGCTTCCTTGTATAATCTGGATCATGGCGATCAAACGTGGTGTGCCGATACCGGTGATTTTGATAATGATGGCGATATGGATTTGGTAATTATCAATCATGGATCACCTTCTCTTTTATTGGAAAATGATGGTGGGAAAGGATTTATTGAACATGAATCATTTTCGAGTGATGGTATTATTCAAAATGATGACTTGCAAGTTGTTGTGGCGGACTTTAATAATGATGGTTTGGAAGATATCATTATAGTTGGAATCAAGTCTCAAATATTATTGAATAAAGGATCTCTGAAATTTGAAGCTTATGATAATGCCTTTGGTTTTGATGAAATGACTTCCTGTGCTTTTGGAGATTTGAATCAAGATGGCTGGCTGGATTTGCTAGGTGTTTATGGCATTGCTGATTCTCCAATTAACGATCGACTATTATTGAATTTGGGCGGCGTAAAAAATTATATACAATTTACACTTACTGGTAATATTTCTAGCATTAATGCAGTTGGGACAAAAGTTGAATTGTATGGTGAATGGGGTTTACAACAAAGATGGGTGAAGTCTGGTGTAGCTTATGGAATTACAAACACAATGAATCTCCATTTTGGGCTAGACAATAGCTCTATAGTTGATTCTGTAAAATTGTTCTGGCCATCTGGACTAGAAGAAGTTTATTATAATATTGCCGGTAACACTCATTATGTCATTGAGGAAGGTAAAGTATTGACAAAGCTTTTAGATGTCAATGCTGATAATTATCAGTTTGATTGTGAAATAAGTGAGATCACTTTGGCTTCGTCATCTGGAAATGAAATTGTATGGAATAACGCTTTTGTTGGAAGCAGTATTGAAGTTACAGATGATGGTTTATTTTATTCATTGAGTCAAGATTCAATATATAATCCTGGTAATACAGTTTGTCTAACAACACTTCAAAGGCCGAATGTTGAAAATTTATTGTTTAATGGTGAAATTGATTTGTGCAATGGAGATCAATTGCTTCTGTCAACAGCCGACTATAATAAAGTGATCTGGTCAAATGGTGTTGTTGATGACACTAATATAATAGAAGAATCAGGAAGTTATCACGGCTACTTATTTAATAAATGCGATACAGTCTATTCTGATACCGTCAGTATCTATTTTTATGAATCTGAAATGCCACAACATGATACAATTAATGAAACAGGTGAATATGAATTGAATGTCACAGGAAGTTTAATTTCATGGTATGATAATATATTTAATCAATTAGGAGAGGGAACAGAACTAACCGTGAATATTTTACATGATAGTGTGTTTTATTTTAAAGACATCAAAGATAGAAGTGTATTGACATTACCAAAAATTGGTGATTTAGAATCTCAAACAAGACACTACAGTACAGATTTTATAAACAGTGGAATTGAAATTGAAGTTTTTAAAGATGTACTTTTTAAATC
The DNA here is from genome assembly GCA_013001975.1 of Saprospiraceae bacterium. Lineage (GTDB taxonomy): Bacteria > Bacteroidota > Bacteroidia > Chitinophagales > Saprospiraceae > RFSX01. The sequence continues at coordinate 1,971 of JABDKX010000083.1, forward strand.
TTGTGTTGTTGAAACAGATCTTGATGGAGAACGAAAGTTTTTAATTATTAATGAAAAAGAAGATACCATTTTCTCAGATTTAAAAAATATTGAAAAAGGTATTTCGACTCTTGAATTTAACACCTTATTAATTCCTGGGAAGTATAAAATCACGACTGATATAAGTCAAAATATAATCAGCTTTGGTCATAGTGGTCCAAGATTATCTTCTGTATCTCAAAACCAAATTCCTCTGCCTTTTCAAAATAATGGGTACATTGAAGTGCGAAACAGCATTTCATTTTTGCCTGAATGGGCTCATTTCTTCGATTTGGCTTTTGACTTGGCATTTGATCAGTGTGAATCAGACTTTATAGAATACAAAATAACATTAGATACAACAGTTTCGGTTTGGAATCATAAACCTTTAAATGATGATTTGTTTTATCCAAACCCCACAAATGGACGTTTATATATTAAATCTAACTCAGGGATTGAACGGATAGATATATACGACATGTTGGGTCGGGAGGTTGGGAGGTATCTTCTTGAATCAGGACATGGCCACACCATCGATCTTTCTTCTAAGAACCTTAAAGGGAGCTATATTTTTAAATGTAAAATAGCTGACATAAATCTTATAACTCGAGTTATAATAGAGTAGTGAAATGTCTTACTTTTCGGCGAGTTTAAGGTGAAAATAAAAATGGCCCATGACGAATCATAGGCCCAGCCCTTAAACAAACTATCTCTGCCGATTATCTAAAACAATCTATCATTAAAGGGTAATAACAGGTCCGCAACCTGTGGTGTTTATAATAATCAGGCATTCTCTTAGAGAAAAGTTGTTTTTTGTTTTTTTGTTCTAAAAATAACGAAAGTAGAAAAAAATAATTAATAACCAAATTATGTATGTTTAACCACATTCTAATCCCCCTTTTGGGGGATAAAACATGACATAAACATGACATTTGCATGTCCTTAAATTATATGAATTGATATATATACATTTTCTTAATATTTATAAGTTTATATACTTAAAAGATTACAACAATCTTCAGGGTTATCTTGTCGTGGTAACAAGAAACCTCGGGTAATTTTTTATAGACTTCCTTTAATGCTTGGATCCGGTTTTGAAAAGTATAATGAAGAAAAAGGTTAATGCTTATTAATCTTTATCGATTTATTAAAGGGTGTTTATAATTAAGGTCTGCAGTCTCATGAAAATGAGGCTGCATTTTTATTTTCCTTAAAAATTTACAATAAGGTGAAAAGCGTATTAAATAAGGTGTTAATTATCCTTTTGCAGATAAGATTTACTTTAATTAACAGCAAGATTCACTAACATCTCCTTGATTAGAGCTCGTAAAAGGCATTTTACCGCCACACCCTTCGAAGATACCGTAATGTGTGTCCCATGTACCGTAAAACTCAAAATGATCATTGAATCTTGTATCTGCAAGCATCATATAAGTATTTCCGCAAACAGGCATCATCTTACCTGTTGGAAAAATATGATGATCATCTAGCTTGTAAGCATTTTTTAAACCTTCTATTGTTCCTTTATATGATACCGCTTGTCCATAATCCTCGCAATCTGATTCTAGTTTGGGCAATTTGAAAAGTCTGTAGGTTACACTGAAGAATTGAATCAAGCCTAACTTGTCTGCCAATGCTTGGTTGCTGATTTCGATGGGTTTACTTTCAACATTTCTAGGGTCGATAAATCCAGAGTTCTTAGCAATATTTAAAAAATCATTCCAATAAAGCGCACCGCTTAAACACTCTCCCCACAGCACTTTGTCTTCTTGTAAATGTCGGGGAATCCTTCTGTCAGAATAGACATCACTGAAATACATTTCTCCGCCTGGTTTCAATAAATCGTAAGCATCTTTTAACACCTTAGATTTATCTTCCGCTAAGTTTATAACGCAATTAGAAATGATTAAATCAAAACTGCCTTTTTCCAAGCCAAGTTGATCTAAAGTTTCTATGTTTCCTTTGATAAATTTGGTATTCGCATACTTATAACCAAACGTTTCAGTATGATAATCAATATGTTTATTTGCAACGTCCAACTGTTCCTGCGTCATGTCGACACCAACTACAAATCCTTCTTGACCTACCATTTTTGAGGCAATAAAACAATCACGACCACTTCCTGATCCCAAATCTAAAATTTTGAGTCCTTTTAATTGATAAGGAATGGTTAAACCACAACCATAATATTTATCTTTTACTTCATCATGAATTTGTCCTAATACTTCAATGATGTGTTCTGGTGGAGGCGTCATTGTACAACATGCAGTTGTCTTCAAATCATCTGTTGACGTTAATTCTTTACCATAATATTCTTGAACTTCTTGATGCTTTTGTCTCATCTTTTGGTTTTTTACAAATTAATGGAAAATATTGTACTTATAATGTCTTATAACGGCATAAGTTCTAATAACAGGTATAATTGCCTTCTTCATTTGGATTTAAGCAGATAATGACTCCAGTACTTTATTTTTTAGGGTGGGGATAACTTCATTTTTGAACCAAGGGTTTTTCTTCATCCAGATATTGTTGCGAGGAGAAGGGTGGGGTAAAACAAAATACTTTGGTAAAAATTGATGATAATTCTTCACAGTTTCTGTTAGTGTTTTATATTTCTTTTTACCCAGATAATAATTTTGAGCGTAAGATCCGATTAACAAAATAAGTGAAGGTGTGTCTAATTTATCTAATAATTTTTCATGCCATTCAGGAGCACATTCTTTTCTAGGTGGCAAGTCTCCGCTTTTACCTTTGCCTGGGTAACAAAATCCCATTGGCATGATTCCTATCTTTTTGTTATCATAGAAAACTTTGTCATTTATTCCCATCCAGTTTCTCAAATTCTCTCCACTTTTATCATCCCACGGCTTACCGGTCTTATGGACGGTCAGACCAGGTGCTTGTCCAATAATTAATATTTTACTTTTGGATGACATTGAAAGAACAGGACGTGGGCCAAGTTTTAAGTGTTTTTGGCATAATGTGCATTTTGATATTTCGTTAAGTAAGTTTTTCACTTTAATTCGATTTATCCCATAATGATTATGTAAAGAAGCGTGATGGAACTTATTATCATAAGGCCAATCATAAATCGATAACTGTAAGTTAGCGATTGACTTAATTTTAGTCGTTTTCCTTTACGAATTGCCATTGACGAAATACCAAGTACCAGACCCAGTATCAGTGTTGGCATTATAAAAATCAAACCAAGATTTGGTTTGCCATTTATAATGATAGTAGCTAAAATGCCTAATCCAAAAAGTTGCCAAAGGATTGAAGCTGCGGTAATTACTAAGAAAACGATATTCATTTAAAAATTAAGAATTTGATGCTGAAACCATCTCTTTAAAGTCTTGATATTCTTTTTTAGTAGATATTAAGAATTGTTCAAGTTTTCGGCATTTGCTGTGATGTTCAGCAATTGATTTTATAAATGCGTCAGCATTTTCTGAAGCTTTTATTAAGTTGACCACTTTGTCCATATCCATCTCATGTTTTACAACCAAATGGTGAATTGAGTCAAAAGCCAGTAATTTTTCCATGTCATTTTTATGTAAATGTATGTAATCTCTAAATAATATGAAGTGTTGAAGCAGATTTACTGTTTACCTTTTACATTTTATCTTAATATTTGACTTTAATGTCTGAGAATAGAATTGTGGAGACCAGAAAAATTGTTGTTAATTAATAGAAATTTTCTGGTTTGTTAATTACAGTTAAGACTTAAACCTTAACAGCAGTCTTCATTTAATTGAATCGGAGGACAAGCTACAGTACCATAGCTGCAATATACACAACAATCATTTCCTGTTGGTTTTAATACTTGTTTGCATTGTGCACATTCATAAAAATATTGGCAAGCATCTGTTGGCATAGTTTCTTCTTTCTTGTGACCACATTTGGGACAGGTAATGATGGATTGAAGAATCACAATTGCTGATGAGCTCATCTTCTGTTTCTTTTTGTATTGATAGATGCCATATCCTAAAAAGCCTATTCCAATACCTCCAAAGAACCAACTTAATTTTCCAAGTCCATTGCTAAAAGCCACCATTGTACTGCCTCCACCTACAGCAATCAATAGGGCTGGAAGCCAGCAACAACTGGTTGCAATAACGAATGCAATTGAACTGCCAATTATTGATTTTTTTAAGTCCATGTATTTATTCTTGATTTGGTGAGACACCAACACCAACACTGGCTTCTTTAAACCAAACTTCAGCGTAATCACCATTAGCATATTGCTTGGCAATATCACCATCATAGACATCTGCGCCTGTACTCCACACCAAATTGTCGACTGGCTTTTTGCCATTTGTTTGATTATA
>JABDKX010000003.1 GCA_013001975.1 Saprospiraceae bacterium
CGCGGCGAGCGAAAAAAGATGTAATAAAATAGTAAATTGAATAAACATAAAATGCAACAACTATAGATAACAAAAGATATCAGATCATGCCAGCTGTCGCTAGGCACGCTCGATATCAAGACCGTTATACTCTATTTAAAAATTGGATCGCGACACTTAAAGATCGGATCATTGCCGTCTTGGCATAGTAGGAGAGCATAAGATTTTAAAATGTAAAACTTAAATCGTAATTTGCTTAAAAGAAATCGAGGACAACAAAATCACATTAGGATTTCATGTTAAATTAAAAATTGGTTTTGGATTCGATTAAATTGTGCCAAGACTTTGGAATTTGATAAACTATTTAATTTTTTTTTTACTTGTAAATTGATTTATGATCTTGGCTAGAAAGAAAATAAGCCAAGATCATTGTTTCAGTTGATTTCTTGGAAATTAAAATGTCGATAAATTGTAACGATGAAATAGCGTGACTTAAACCAGACGATTAAATTGGATAAACAATTTAAGGATAGGTTTTGGGATTTGGCACTTGGAGCTTGATTTTAAAATTGGTTAAATTGCATAAGTGAAAATATTTTTTAAAAAAATAAAAAACAGAGTATAACAAGGTACATCACACAAGTCGCTCTGACGAGACGACCAGTGGATGTACGTAACGTTACAGATCATTAAAAAATGAAAATCAGGAAAAGTACATTCTTTAGAAAAATTAAAAGTGAATTTGGTCCATTCGAAATAATGGCTGATGAAGGATGTGAAGTTTATACTTTTATTGATTATATATCTAAACTTCTTGTCGTTAGAGAAAGTACAGATGAACAACGAAAATCTGGTAAACCATATTTACCCAAAATGTACATCTTAAATCCGCAAAATGGAGATTTACTAACAAGAGAGCAATACGAAATACACTTTGATTATTCTCCCAAAACCCAAAGAAGCGATGACGGTAAATGGGAAATCACAGTCCAAAGAAAAGTAGATAAGAATGGAACAGATTACATTGAAGAAAGAATAAAAAATTTAGAGACCAATAAAGAATTAAAACCAGCAGAAGGTGTTGCTTTTAGACAAGCAAAGTATGAATCTTGGATAGATAGATATCACCAAGAATTAGAAAGAAAAAAGCAATTAGAAGCCAAATTGACCTTGGATCAACATTATGAGCAATGTTTGAAAAACCTCAAACCAAACGATATAATTTACAAATATTGTAGTAAGACTCAAGTCTTTAAAGTGGTTTACTTAGGGGATCAATTTCATTTATTCTTTAAAGATGAAATTATGAATCGAGAGTTAGACTGGGCCAAAGTATCTAATAAGAAATCCACATTTAATTCAGTAAATGAATTTTGGGATGATTTGACTTCCGATCCAAATTGGTTAGAAATATACAAACCTGTTCAATTCGATTTTGGTTCTGATAAATTAATAACAAAAACAATAATTCAATATCATAACGATTTTGTGAAAGGAGAATTTGAAACTTCTAAATACAATCTACTTCATAAATGGAAAAATGGCGTATTTACTGATAAAATAAAAAGAAGTGAGTACAAACAATGTTGTGCAATTTGTAAGAAGTCTGTTTTCAACAATGCAAGATATCCCAAATACATATGTGGTGATTGTACAGAATTAGTCACAGATAAAGAAGGGCGGAAAATTGAATTCTATAACACAAAACCTTTAGGATACGGTTGTCAAGGATATTATATGGGAACTGAACAAAAAGAGAAGTATGCATCAAATATAGGCTATGTTAACAACAAGGAAGTTTATGCTGAAGAAGCATATTTTGGAGGAATAGTAATACAACTAAAAGAATGAAAAACGATCTGTAACAATAGATACCACAGCATATCTCACTGTCGTGAGAGACGCAGGGTATCATCATACGTTATCTATAATTGCATTGATGAACAAAAGGATGCAGCGCGCAGGAGTAGCCCATATAAACAGGAAATCGATAAAACTTTAAAATAGGGTGGAGCCTGAAATTTTATTAAACGTAAATCAAAC
>JABDKX010000183.1 GCA_013001975.1 Saprospiraceae bacterium
TTTTCATAAATGAAAGCGGCTTCTTCCATATTATTAGTCACGATATCAATGTCGCCATCATTATCTAGATCTGAAATAGATGCTCCGTTAGAAAAACTTGCTTTAGTAAATCCCCATTCAGCAATTCTTTTTTTGAAATTGTAATTACCTAAGTTTTGGAAAATAAAATTAGTAGATTTTGTTGAGGGCGTAAGTTTGAAGAACTCATCAACATCACTTATTTTTCCATTGTTATCTTTCAAATATTGTTGTCTCTTTATTGCAGAATCTTTATCATATACATCCCTTCGGTAACCGTTAGAAACGAATAAGTCTCTTAATCCATCATTATCGAAGTCAGTCAGAAAGCACGCCCAGCTCCAATCTGTTTTGGAAGTACCTGTCAGTTGTGAAATTTCACTATAATTTCCATTACCTCGGTTAAGTTGCATTGAATTGTGCATGTATTGATAATGTAATCCATTGTCAACCATCGATTCAAATCTTTTGGTTGACATATTAGCCATCATAGTTTTACTCCGTTTATAATCATCGGGAAGCATTTCTGAAACAAACAGATCTTCTAAACCGTCGTTATCGATATCAGCATAATCGCTGCCCATTGCAAAGAGCGAAATATGATTCATTGAAGATTTTAATGATTCTTTAAATGTGCCATCTTTTTGATTTAGAAAGAGGTAATCTCTTTGTGTGTAATCATTAGCTACATAAATGTCATCAAAGGAGTCACTATTAAAGTCAGCCGTAATTAAACTTAATCCAAACCCATAGTTTTTTCCAATTCCAGCTTTAAAAGTGACATCAGTAAATTTTCCGTTCTCATTTTTATAAAGATGATCTTTATGAAACCAAGAGCCAGATTTCTCACCTTCAAGATAATCAGGAATATCTAAGAAACTTTCCTTAGGATGATTTATAACATAAAGATCCAAATCATTATCATTATCATAATCAAAAAATGAAGCATGAAATGAATGGCCTTTATCATCGACACCATATTCTGCTGCTGCTTCTATAAATGTATTATCACCTTGATTAATAAACAATAAATTTTGACGTAATTCAGGGCTCGATACATAGCCACCACGACAAACATATATGTCTAGAAAGCCATCACAATTAATGTCGATCATTACTGTTCCATTATGCCATCCTTCTCCACCTTCGACGCCTGCTGATTTAGAAATATCTTCAAATTTTAAATTTCCTTTATTGAGATATAATTTGTTCGGAACTTCGTTGCCAGTAAAATAGATGTCATCTAAACCATCATTATTGATGTCTCCAATTGCAACGCCTCCTCCATTGTAAATTGGGTTAAATACGTAATAACTTCTTTCTGGATCTTCGATGATTTTATTTTCAAACTGGATGCCAGAATGATTAGTATTAACAAGACTAAAAAGCTCTCCAGTTTCATCAGATGAACCTGATTTTATAGACTCATCTTGATTACAAGAAAATAGGATTAATACTAGAAAAGAAAGTAAAAACTTATATCCATTATGGAACATATACCAGAATTTGATGTCGGCTCAAAATTAAAATTATTTTGGTGCTTGGTTCTTAATATTTAGCTATTTATGGATAATTCCTTACCAATATCTTAAATATTGATTTTTTAATAACTTTAAATTCTCAATTCACGTTATATTTTCGAAATTTAGCTTATGGTTCGATTAACTATTATATTATTTGCATTTACAAGCATACTTTTTTCTTGCTCAGATGCTTCTGGACAACGTGTGAAAAGCAACATTAAAGTTTCTGAGGCGTACATGTTAAAAAAAGTCAATCAATTGAGGGCCAAGGGGTGTAAATGTGGAAGAACTTACTATGAGTCTGCTCCGACATTAAAGTGGAGTGAAACTTTAGAAGGTTCTGCTATGAGTCATGCTCGTGAAATGGACCGTTATAATTATTTTGGGCATCAATCTGTGGAAGGAAAGGATATTGGACAGCGACTTGATTTGATTGGATACAAGTGGCAATATGCAGGAGAAAACTTGGCTGTTGGTCAAAAGTCATTTGATGAGGCATTTCGAGATTGGATAAAAAGCCCTACACATTGTAAAATGTTAATGAATGCTAACATGACCGAAATGGGCATTTCTAGATATAGTAAGTATTGGGTTCAGCATTTTGGCAAACAAATGCCCCCTAAAACCAAACGCGTTAATGTCAGATATAGAGAGGGATAACACTTTTCATTTATCAGGCAGTCAATTAATACTTAAGTTGGGCTTCTTGGTTTTTGGATTTCTTCTGTCGTTTTCGATCGAAGGGCAAACGCCTGTTGACACCTCAAAAAATGACAAAATACTTGTTGAAAACGCTGACAATTCAATTACGGAAATTGTAGATGATGTGCGTATTCAATATTTAAGAAATAATGTTAGGATATTGCATGACAGCATTTTTATGTTTTGTGATTCAGCTAGAATCAAAGAGCAAGAAATGGTTGCTGTTGGAGAAGTCATTGTGATTCAAGATGATACCATTCATATCTTTTCGGATTCTCTTTTCTATAACAGCGAGATTAAATTAGCTAAACTTTATTATGGTGTTGTCTTAGAAAATGGTGCAAAGCAATTATTTACCGAAGCACTCATTTATAATGTTGATGATAAGTTTGCAACCTTTTACGACACAACAACGCTCATTCATAATACGATGCAATTGAGTAGTCTGCGTGGTAATTATAATGTAAAAGAAAAGAGAGCTCGATTTTATGATGAGGTTACGATAATTGATGAAGACCTAAAGCTTAAAACGGATTCGTTATTGTATGATACCGATGTGGATAGAGCTTACTTTTTAGGTCCAACTTTTATTCTTCAAGGAGAAGATAAAATTTATTGTGAGGAAGGATATTATGATATCGTTCATAAAAAAGCATATTTTGGTTCCAGTCCCATTATTACAAATAATGATCAAAAAGCGACAGGTGATAATATAAGATATGATGGCATTGATAGTACATTTATTATTACTGGAAATGCAATGGTAGTAGATTCGGTAAGTATAGCAAAGGGACAAGTAATTACTAAAAACTCTAAGGAAGGTTGGATTAGGATAGAGGGTGATGGTTATTACGAAAATGATGATCGTATCATTAAAGGACCAAACATATTTTATAATGAAAGTAAAGAGAACTTAATTTTAAATGGCAGAAGTGTCATTGAAGGTGAAAAAGGAAATATTGAAGCGGATTCAATAACCTATAATAAATTAACTGATTTTGGATCGGCTGTTGGCAATGCGGTATGGAAAGATACTGTACAAAAAATAGTCGTTAAAGCTGATGTTTTTGATTATAAAGAAGAGCAATCATATTACAAAGCCTTAGCAGATCAAAAAAGACCTCTCTTTAGTCAAGTTATTGATGGTGATACTTTGTTTTTGAGTGCTGATACTTTAGTGAGCGAAAATCAAGGAGATACATTAAGTTATATGATTGCAATGAAGTTTGTGAAGATTTTTAAATCTGACATTCAAGCTGTTTGTGATTCTTTGTATTATGATGATATTGATTCAACTTTTGTGTTATTCGAAGATCCTATTTGTTGGTCGGATACGACACAGTTTTTGGGCGATACATTATCAATCCAATTGGTTGATGATAATGTGAGCGATATTATTTCTTATTCTAATGCATTTATTAGTTCTGAAGATATTCATGGTTTTTATAATCAGATAAAGGGGAGATTTATACATTCTCATTTAGATAGCAATGTCTTAAAGACTATGCTGATTAACGGAAATGCTGAATCTATTTATTTTATTAAAGATGAAGAAGATAAATATATAGGACCAAATTATACTGCTTGTAGCAAGATGAAGTTTTACTTTGACAATGATGAGTTAGTTGATGTCAAATATTATACAGAACCGTCTTCTAATATGACACCAATGGATAAAGCTGGCAAGGATAAATTGTTTTTGGATGGCTTTGAGTGGTACGTCAAAAATCGACCTAAGGATAGTCGATCAATTACAGAAAGGGTTTTTAGCATTACAAATAAGAGTGAAAATGATACAAAAGTCCCCGATCTTTTTCAGCAAACTGTAAATGATGCTATCTTTAAATCAGAAAGTAAAAAGCCAAAATCGCCAGATAAAAAGAAGCGTAAAAAATGAAAACCTTTTTATTAATAATTTTAATTTTTTCAATAAACATTTCATGGGCTTCTGACAAAAAGAATCCTTCATTGTTATTTAATGAAGGAAATGAATATTTTGAGTCTGAAGAATATGAACAAGCCATTGCTGCATATAAATCTATAGCCAATGACGGCTATCATTCTGCAGAATTAAATAACAATTTGGGCACTGCATATTTTAAAATAGGCAAAATTGCTCATGCTGTTTTGGCTTTTGAAAGAGCAATATTATTAGACCCTTCTGACAAAAAAATTAAACAAAATTTAGAATTAGCAAGATCACAAGTAGATTCAGAAATTATAGAAATTCCTGATTTTATTTTGGTTAGGATTTGGAGAGGCTTATCAAGTTTTCTTTCTCCTTTACAATGGATATTGTTACAAATAATATTTGCTGGCTTGTTGTTATTAAGTATTTACAAGTGGAAATTTGGAAAGACTGAAAATGAAAGATTAAAGGGCTTTGTATCGAGTACGCCTATCACATTGTGTTTAATTCTATTCATTTTAGCTGGATTTACTTCAGATAATTTGGCTCACCAAAAAGAATCAGCAATATTAATGCAATCAGTTGATTTAAAAACTGGACCTGATGCCAGAGCCAATGAAATTGAGAATTTACCTAAAGGCATTAAGTTGAAAATTAGAGATCAGATTGATGATTGGTATAAGGTTCAGCTCATTAACAAAGAAGAAGGGTGGGTTGAAAAAAGAGTTGTTGAGATTATTTAAGTGGCAACTTAAACATATTGCAAAAAAAAAGCGACCCCATAAGGATCGCTTTACTCAATATATTCTTAATTCTTCTATTCTTCTATTCTTCTATTCTTCTTCAGAACTATCAACAAGTTTTCCTCCTTCGATTCTATCTTGTAATGTTTTTAATTCATCCCATTTTCCAGCGGCAGCTAATTCAGATTGCATTGGCCAAGTACCCGGGTTATGAATCGCGTATCTTTTTCCTGCGTTATTTAAGATTTCTTGAAGAGCAGAAATTTCAGCTTTTGCTAAGTCAGCAAAAGTAACAATACCTGCAGCATTCAAGTGCTCAGCTATTTTAGGTCCGATGCCTTCAATTTTCTTTAAATCATCAGCTTTTCCTTTTGCTTCAGCTTTTGGCGCTGCTTTAGCAGGCGCTTTTTTAGCTTTTTTAGCTTCTTTAGCTGGTTTTGCTTCAGATGCAGCAGCTGGTGCAGCAGCTGGTGCAGCTTTTGCTGGGCTTGCTTTTTTAGTTCCTCCAATGTTTGCAACAGTTTCTTGAACTGCGTCCATTGGTGTAATGCTAACAAAAGTTCGTCCAAGTCTTTTTTTCTTGAAAGTTACAATGCCTTCAACTTGAGCATGAATTGTAAAGTCTCTACCCATGTATACATTGTTTCCTGGGTGAAACTTTGTTCCTCTTTGTCTGATAATAATGTTACCAGCTTTAGCATATTGGCCACCAAATAATTTTACGCCTAGTCGTTTACTATTACTATCACGTCCATTATCCGTACTACCAACTCCTTTTTTATGTGCCATTTCTTAAGAATTTCTTATTTGAGAATTATCCTACGATTGAATCAATTTTGATTTTCGTAAAATGTTGTCTGTGACCATTTTTTACTCTGTAACCTTTTCTTCTTTTCTTTTTGAAAACGATTACTTTATCACCTTTTACGTGCTCAATAATAGTAGCATTAACTTTAGCGCTACTAATTGAAGGCGCACCAACAGCTGTTTTGCCATCGTTATCAGTTAATAAAACATTGTCAAAGCTTAATGAGTCACCAGCAGCACCTTGAAGTCTGTTAACAAAATACTCTTTGTCAGACTCTACTTTCATTTGATTTCCTGCTATTTCTACTATCGCAAACATGCTATTATATTAGGTTTGAAAATTAGGACTGCAAAGATATATTTATTTTGCTTTAAAGCAAATAGCGAAATGGCATTTTTTCACGTGTTTTTATGGCTTAGAATTTAACATATCACGTAAAATAATATGTGTTTTATACCGATGTCCATTACGTTCTAGTACCATTTTGATTTTCTTACCTTCATTTTTCTGGAATTTTCTAGTAATAGCTCCTAAAGTGTAGAAATGAGCAGGCCAAAACCCTACTTTTTTGATCATATCTCCTTTTTGGATTCCTGCTTCTGAAGCAGGAGAGTTTTCGAGGATATCTTTTACAAAAAAGTTGTCGAGATTTGCTCCAAATGCATAAATAGTAAGACCACTTTTATCATATTCGAATTTACGATTGTATTTTTTATTAGGTTTTAGGTACAAATTATTGCGAACAAAATCTATGGTGACATCAAATCGAGATAATATTGGGTTGCCAATTAAGCCATTTCGATTCCGATAAACTTCTTCTGAGAAATTTTCAGGAACGGGTTGAAAGCTGGTCACAATATTGGTAAATTTGAATTCATCGGTGATAGACAGTTCTTTTAATTTACTTAAATAGCCTTCCAAGTCACCTCCCAATCCTTTACCAAGATTGCCTTTTATGAAGGTCTTTGGCAGGACCAAAGAAGGATGTGATTCCATAAATAATAAAAATGGCAATGCTGATCCAGTATCAATCAAAAGGTTAACGTCAATTTTTTCATTTTTATCATTGAGTAGGCTACAGTTGATATACGGTTTGTGACCTGTTATCTCAATAGGAATTTTTGTGTAGTTTTTTTGTTTGGTAGAATCGAATTTTTCAGAGTTAATCAGTTTTAATTTTTTCTTTCGATAGTTTATTTCCATCACCAATCCTCTAAAAAAGCGACTGCCAACAATGCCATGGATGGCTTCTCCTGTAATTTCTTCTAAATGCAGAAAGTCTTCTTCCAAAACAATGATGTCTCTTTTGACTGTTTTACATTCTTCTAGGGTCAGCGTAATATTTCGAGCTATAAATGCAAAAACCTCTTTTTCTAAATCAGAACCCACTAAGCTTATGCGCTTTTCATATTGAATTCCTAAAATATCAGTTATGGTTTTATTAAATAAAATGACGTGTTCTGCACCTGTGTCTAATATAAATGTAAGTGGAAGAGAGTTATTAAATTTTACATCGACGAGTATAAATCCTTGGGCATATTTAAAATCTATTTTTACTTCATCTTTTTTATCCAATAATTCGAGGCCTAACACTTGAGCATTAGCTACAGGTACGAGGCACAGAAAACCAGCCCAAAAAATAAATAATGGTTTAAAAAGTTTTTTCAATTTTTGCCTATTGGCATTTGCTGATATTCTAAAGTTAGCAATTTTATATTATTAGAATGTCTTGGAAAAAATCAATTTTAGATTAGAGTAAAAAAAATCCCATTGATGTCTTCACCAATGGGATTTAATATATTTATAACGTCCCTTATTTGAGTAATGTTACTTCGATTCTTCTGTTTTTAGCTCTGCCTTCTTCTGTATCATTCGAAGCGACGGGATCAGCTGGTCCTTTACCTTCTGTTGCAATCCTATCATTGCTGATGCCTTGTGCCACCAATCTGTCTTTAACTGAAACTGATCTGGCATCAGAAAGTGACATGTTTGTTTCAGCGCTTCCAGTATTATCAGTATATCCTGTTATTTGAATCTTTAATGCTGGGTATGCTTTCAAAATAGCAGCTAAATTGTCGATTTCCATTCTTGAATCTGGAGAGATAACTGAAGAACCTGATTCAAAATTCAAGTTATTAAATTGGAATTTTGCATCGCCTTTAAATCCGTTATCTATGAAATTGGTCATTTGTTCTCCTATTGAGCCAGCTGTAAACTTGATGTTTGACAAAGCTTTTTTAGCTTCTTCATCAATTTTTCCAAAGGCATCTGAAACTAAGTTTCCTATATCTGAAGCTGCATCCATTGTTTTATCAGCCATTTCTTTAGTTCCTTCGGCTACCTTATCTGTCATATCACCTACTTTTTCGGTCATGTCTCCTATTGTGTCCGTAACATCTCCACCTCCTCTTGTGAAGAAATATCCTAAAGCAGCCAGAACTAAGAATGCAGGTATCAACCATTTTAATAAAGATCCAGCGCCTTTTACGGTTTCTCCTGCCATTTCTGTTACATTTTCAGCTACATTACCAGCTACGTCTCCAACTTTGCCAACTGCCTTTGAAGCCTCATTTGTTAATCCAGATGCAGCAGATGTCATGTTTCCTAAGAAAGAGCCACCTAATGTAGATAACAATCCTCCTGGCATAGCATCTTTAACTACAGATTTCTGAGAATCTAAAAGGTTGCCTAATCCTGCAACATCTAATGCTTTTTCTTTGATTTGTTTGCCGACCATAGCCATTAAAAAAGGAGCCGCCATCTTAATTAACGAAGAAGCTGCACTTCCTTTTAAGCCACTGAATTGTGCGATCTTGTCTATTAGTCCACTTGTTGAGTTACCTAACAAAAGATTTAATACACCAGAACCTGAATTCATTAATTGAGCAATATTACCTGCTCCGCCACTGAAAAGACCACTTATATTATCTAGAATGCCTTTATCCATATTTGATGCCATATCAAATATCTTTTGCGTCCCATCTGCTTCTTCAGTTTTGTTAATCATTTGTCCTAATAGCGCAGGGAAAATGCCATCAACGGCTTTCGAGATTCCAGACTCATCAGCACCTAAAAATTTTGATGCCTGAGATACTAAAGATCCTCCTACTTGGTCTTTTAAAATATCTAATAAATTCATATTTGTGTTGTTAATTTAGTTTATAAAAAAGTGTAATCGATGTCACACATTTATTTATACGATAAAAATTGGGTTAAGTCACAAATTATAAATGGAAAATGGGCACATTAAACCTATTATTCATAAAATAAGCTGACTTTATAAAGAAAAATCCAATTTTATTGGCATTTATAAATAAATTTTGAAAAATTGTAGATTCGAAAGCTTGGTAAACAAATAATTAATCACAACCGTGATCATATTATTTGACATTTAAAATATTTAAAATTGAAAAAACTCAATCAAGAACAGCTTGATACATTTATTAAAAGCTTTCAAAAGGTTCAATCCGTACATTGCGATCAAAAAGAATCTCTTTATTATCTCTTTCAACTTTTTTCACTTTTTTTTGAAGGTATCACTAATCAGCAAAACATAAGCTTCACAACGTTGTTTTCAAGAATCGCTTATTCAAGTGTCCATTTTAATTTCAAGTCTTCACTTACAAAAGATAACCATCTGTTTCGTCGATTGGTGGAGCAAGGTGGTCTAAAGACTGAAGAGTTAAATTCTTTATACCAACTTGGGGTCTTTGTGCTATGGCAAAATTTACAACATGTATATGATGTTTCGACTAATATTGAAATAAAGAGACCTCATTTAAAATTAGAAAAAGTAAAATCGGAACGTAAATCATCCTATCGCAGAGTCATCAAAGCATTTGTTGTTGATTACGAAGATTTAGAGGATCCAAAGTTTCATTTCTTCGATGAAAAACAACCTCATCTAAAGAAGGTAGGTTTTTTGGAGAAAGGGCATTTTGCTAAACAGTTTAAAAGAATCATCAAATATGTTTCATTGCCTATAACTATTAATCTCATTGATACTAATGTAAATGAGGAAAATCAATATTGGGCAAAGGCATTTGTATATAAACCAGATTTATTAATTGGGGTAACTTCTATAAGTGAATGTTTTCAAGCCGATGGAGAATCTTCTTTGTTTTATTTGGCAAAAAAGGTCTTGCCAAATACTGGGAGTATTTACATGTTGATTGGAAATATTGTAAATTATTTTCTGGATGAATTAATACATGACAGTGAATTATCTTTCAAGGAGGTTATTCCGACAATTTTTCAATTGGCACCTTTGGAGTTTGCAAAAATGCCTGATGATGCTTTGAGGAATCTCCTAAAGAAAGTTGAAGTTCATTTTGATAATCTAAAAAAGGTTGTTAAAAATGAATTGATCGATACAGGAATAACAAAGGAGAAAGCTTATTTAGAACCAAGTTTTTTCTCCCCAGAATATGGGATTCAAGGGCGATTGGATTTGTATCATTTTGACAAAGCAAAAAAACAATCTGATATTGTCGAATTAAAAAGTGGTAAACTCTTTAAAGCTAATGGGTATGGTTTAAACGAAAACCACTATATCCAAACATTGCTTTATGATTTAATCATGGAATCTGTTTATAATGGAAGAGTGAAGTCTAATAATTATATATTGTATTCGAGTCTGGATGCTAAAAGATTACGTTATGCCCCACGCGTCCGTTCAAAGCAATATAAATCATTGGAAATTCGAAATGATATAGTTTTGATTGAAGATTTATTATTAGATCAGAATCAAGAAGTTTTCGATAATATATTTAATGGATTACAACCTGATAAAGTACCAAAGACTTTTAATTTTCTTAAAAGAGATGCCAATGCTTTTCATGAAGTCTATAGTCAAAGTAATGCATTGGAAAAAGCTTATTACAAAAGTTTTTTCGCATTTATAAATAGAGAATTTCAACATTCTAAAATAGGCAGACACGGTGTTCATGAAACAAACGGACTCGCTTCATTATGGCTGGACCCGATGAACGAAAAAATTGAAAATTTTAGAATACTTTCCTACTTAGAAATTACGGAAAATCTTTCGCTAGAGAAACTTCCGATTATTCATCTTGAGATGTCAGAAAAATCAGCCAAGTTGAGCAGGTTTCGAATAGGTGATATTGCCGTCTTTTACCCAGATGATGGCACTGAAAAATCGGCCTTGAATAATCAATTGTTTAAGTGTACGCTAGTTGATATGAATGTAAATAAAGTATCAATCCGGTTAAGAGCTCGCCAAAAGAACTTGGAGATTTTCCAACAATTTAAATACTGGCATTTGGAATCTGACACATTGGATGGTGGCTTTAAAGTACAATTCGACGGCATCTTTAACTTCCTTAAAAGTCCAGATGAATATAAGCAAAAAGTATTGGGATTATTGCCACCTGAAAAGTCAAAAAATCAAGTGTTCTATAACAACAGCAAGTTAACAGAGGAACAACATGAGATTGTTAATCGCGCTATTTCAAGTAAAGATTATTTCTTGTTGTGGGGACCACCAGGAACAGGAAAAACAAGTGTAATGATAAAGTCATTTGTTGATTATTATTATAATCAAACCGACTTAAATATTATTTTACTTGCCTATACAAACAGAGCTGTTGATGAAATTTGCCAGTCAATTGATGCTTTGTTAGGGGGTGAGTATATCAGGATTGGTTCGAGATATGCTACGTTAGAAAAATTTAAACCTAGATTGTTGTCTTTAAAAACAGAAGGCATTCAGTCGAGAGGCGAATTACAGTGTTCATTAAAAAGTAATCGTGTTTTTGTCTCTACTGTCAGCTCGTTTCAAGGGCGCACTGATTTGTCAGGAATCACAGATTTTGACTTGGTTATCATTGATGAAGCTTCCCAATTATTAGAACCCATGTTGGTTGGATTTTTATCCAAGTTTAAAAAGTATATTTTAATTGGCGATCACAAGCAACTTCCTGCAGTTGTAGGACAAGATAAGGCTAAGACTGAAATCACTGATACTTTAATACTTGAAAAAACAAACCTATCTGATATGTCATGTTCATTATTTGAAAGGATGTATTCGATGAGTAAAATGTCGGGATGGGATTGGTCTTATGGAGGCCTAATGCATCAAGGACGTATGCATCAGAAAATCTTAGATTTTGTGAGTCCTAATTTTTATGAAAATAAATTGGAGGTTATTGATGGTATAGACAGGTTGGTGGACAAACCAACTTTTGAAAGCAAGGATGAACTGACAAATGTTTTAATTAATGAAAGAATGCTTTTTATAGACACGCCATTGGGTGAGGAGTTAACTAAAAAAACGAATGAAGCTGAAGCCAATGTCGTTTCTAAATTAGCGGATATTTGGGTACGAATTTATCACGACAACAAAAGAGATTTGACAAGTAACGATATTGGTATCATTACACCATTCAGATCTCAAATATCTATGATAGGTGATTTGATGAATCCCCAATTATCAAAAAAAATAACATTGGATACGATTGAAAGATATCAAGGAGGATCTCGAAATCAAATTATAATTTCTTTTGCGGTAAGTCAGTATCAACTCTTAGATTCCATCAGTAATGTATCAGAGGAGGGTATAGATAGAAAACTGAATGTTGCTTTGACTAGAGCTAAAGAAAATGTAATTTTAATTGGATCCGCAGCTATTTTAAAGAAAAAGGAAATATATAAAAAATTAATAGATTACTGTTCGTTTATCGATTACCAAGAAATATTAAATTACGAAATATAGAACATGAAGATTTTGATGGTTTGTTTGGGAAACATTTGCAGATCTCCATTGGCACATGGCATTCTTGAAAGAGAAATACAAATGCAAAACCTAGACTGGGAAGTAGATAGTGCTGGAACCAGTGGTTGGCATGAGGGGGAGTTACCAGATCAAAGATCAATTGAAGTTGCTAAAGAAAATGGATTAGATATTACAAATCAAAGATCAAGAGCATTTACAAAAAAGGATTTTAAGGACTTCGATTTGATTGTGGTTATGGACAGTTCGAATTTCTCAAACGTCAAGTCATTAGCTGATAATGAAGCAGAAGAGGCTAAGATAAAGCTCTTATTAAATTATAGTTATCCTGGTGAAAATAGGGCAGTTCCAGATCCTTATTACCATGGCGGTTTTCCAAAGGTGTATTCGATGATCGAGGATGCTGTTTTAAACTTGATAAAACATCATGTATGAGATTTGCTTTTCACATAAAAGTATTTGGTACAGTCCAGGGAGTTGGGTTTCGATATTATACAAAGCTTAAAGCTGATGAATTAAAAGTTATTGGTAATGTTCAAAACATGAGTGATGGATCCGTTGAGATTAATGTAAGCGGATCAGAGGATATTGTTTACTCATTTTTAGATTGGTGCCATAAAGGACCTGCTTCCTCTTTTGTATCTAAGTTGGAATATCAAAAAATTGATATTGACTTCCCATCTAATGAATTTCTAATATTGAGATAAAAAATAAAAAGCCAAACCATTTCTGGCTTGGCTTTGAAAGTATATTTAATGAAACAACTTATTCATCTAATCTGTCTAAAATTTCTTGATTAACTCTTATCAACTCATCAATTTGTTCTTGTTGAGAATTGATGATAGTCTGTTGTTCTTGGATGGCCTTTGTTAAGATAGGAATCATTCCAATTGAATTTAATGCTAGAACATCATATTCTTTAGTTTTAGGTGCCACACCTTCTTCATTATGATTTGTAACAACGGTATGAGAATTTTCTTCTACTAATTCAGGAAAATGTTGCTGAACGTTTTGAGATATAAATCCTATTTGTGGACCACCAGCTAAGTGAAAATGTTCATAACTGTCATGGTCAAATTCGTAAGTTTTTGTTTCTAATGACATAACTTTATCTAAGACAGGATATAAATCTTCTATATTCTTTTTAAGTCTTTGATCTGACGGTGCTTGTAGCGTACCTGTGTACCATAAGTCACCATTAGCGTAAACACCCCATGAATCGGTATCTGTAGCATCAGATGTACCGTAAATAGCGATCTTATCTGGTCCTCCTGAAGGTGAAGCTGAATTGGTTACACCATATACAGCCCACTTATTTCCTGATGCTGTTGAGCTAGACATATTTCCATATACACCAAATATATTTTGAGCACCGGAATGCGCGTTAATACCTCTAGAAGCATAACTTGTCCCAGTTGTTTCTGCTCGCGCTTCAAATGCATATAAGTCATTGGTACTTCGAACTCTCATTCTATAATTTGTATTGGGGTCGATGTTAACACCTATTTCACCGTTAGAATCTATTTGAAGTCTCTCAGTTGTCCCTGTCATTAGGTTCAGATCATTAGCTGATTGAATATCTAAAGAGTGACCATCATTGTCATCATCGAAAATAAAGTGACTTCCTCCACCATTTGTTAACCACACAGCTCTTGCATCACCGGTATCATCACCGCTTACTCGTATTCCATCAGAACCTGAAACATCAACATGTAACTTTTGAGCTGGAGAAGCAGTTCCAATTCCGAAACCTCCATCATCTTCATTATATACAGCTCTAGCAGATCCAT
The DNA here is from genome assembly GCA_013001975.1 of Saprospiraceae bacterium. Classification (GTDB taxonomy): domain Bacteria; phylum Bacteroidota; class Bacteroidia; order Chitinophagales; family Saprospiraceae; genus RFSX01. The sequence goes on from JABDKX010000183.1 coordinate 14,245, forward strand.
TGTAATAAATTCCAATTACATGATCAGCTGTACTTCCTAAGTTTGCAGAAAGGGCCCATTTATCTGTGGGACTGTTAGAATTTTTAAAGAACAATCTTGCAAAATCATTGTCTTGAGTTTCGGTAAGACTTAGTGTTGGTGATGTACCATCTGAATCATATACAACATCAAGAAGTGCAGTTGGATCATTGGTTCCAATACCAATTTCTCCAGTATTGTCAATGATTAATCTAGATTGCAACATTGTTTGAAAGTGCATTTGACCTAGTCCATTCATTCCGTATTTCATAGAATCTACATGGTGCCAAATGAATCCATAAGTAGGATCATTTTCATCTTGTCGCAAACTAAGCCATGGATCAGAACCTGTTATTCTAAAGTTTTCACCAGCGCCATCTAAATGAAGAGATGTTGAAGGACTTGCTGTACCTATCCCAACATTTCCTGCTGTATAGTTGATATCGGATCCACTTACATTCCAAGGTGAAGTTCCACCACCTCCAGTAAGAGAAGTCCATGTTCCTGCTTTTCGTCCTTCGAAATCAGTACCGGTATATCTGATTGTTCCATCAGTTGTTCCTGTGTTATTACCAACCGTGACACCTTCATCAGCGTCGATAGTTCCATTTTGGGCTTGAGCTGGAGTTGCAAACATTACAAGCAACATAGCCAATGCCAATGTGTTTAAAATTTTAAGTGCTTTCATTATGATTTTTTTTAAATGTGTTTTAATTAAATATTTAGCTAGCAAGTTCTAGTCGGTGAGAAGGTGATACACTTAAGTATCCTAATTCAAATCCCACTCTGACAAGCCCTGCAGAGTTTTTCGTTCCTAATTTTAGTAGCAAATTTTTGCGATGTGTCTTTGCTGTTTCTGCACTAATAAATAATTTCTGACCTATTTCGATTGTTGAAAAAGCCATACTTATCAGTTCCAATACTTCAAGCTCTCTGTTAGATATTCTCATCGTTTTCATTTTCTTTTTTTATATGGTTATCAAGGTCTTTATCAATTGTGTTCAAGGTTTCGATAATAGCTTTAAAGAAAAGATTGTCGTCTGAATTAGGTTGATAACTTTTAATGTCTTCGATTAAATCTTCTGGCAACCATCTTTTAAAAACTATCTTCATATACTGTTTATAGTATCTGCTACAAATATCAGACGGTACGTTGATGGTTTACCTATACTTTAGTACAGTTTTAAATCTTAAAGAGAGAAATTTTAAAAATTTGATAAGATTGGGCATAACAATTTTGTAATTGTTAGCTTCTTGAAAATCAAAAAATAATAATGAAAATAAGCTAATGAGTTAAGCCGCCTTGTTGTAGTTTTTAATGTTTAATTGGATACTTAATCCATTATCAACATGCATTTGTAATTGTGCTTTTAGCTTTTGAGAAAAAGCTTTGATGAGTTCAAATCCGAATGACTTTCCATCAATTTCATCAGTGCTCTTAATGGAATTTCCGTTGTCCTTTACAACTAAAATAAGTTGGTCCTTGACTTCAGTTAATTTGATATAGATTTCGCCTTCAGTTTGATTTGCTTTAAAAGCATGTTTAAAAGCGTTACTTACAAGCTCATTAAGTACGAGGCCAAGAGGAATCATCGTGTCGACATCGAGGGTAATGTCTTCAACCTCCATTTTTAACTTTACGTCTTCTTCATTTATATTATAAGAATAGAAGAGATTGTCTATGAGGTGTTCGAAATAACTTGAGGTTGATACGCCAACCAAATTTTTGCCTTCATACAAATCTTGATGTATTAGTGCCATCGAATGCACTCTGTCCTGGCCTTGTTTTAAGGCATTCAAAGCAGTGTCATCACTAATGTATTTAGATTGTAATGCTAATAAAGAAGATATAACTTGAAGATTGTTTTTTACTCTGTGATGAATTTCTTTGAGTAGAACATCTTTTTCAGATAATGATTTTTCAACGACTAGTTTTTGAGATTTCACCTTTCCCAATAGTCTTGCAATGAAACTCAGTAAAATACCAAAAATGATGACTGCGAAAAGAGATCCATATATAATAAATCTTTGTTGTTTGAGTTGAACTGATTTAAGATTATTTTCATAAGCCAATAATGAGATTTGATTGTCCTGTTGATTCTTTTGATATTGTGCTTCTAAATCATGAACAAAATAAGATTGTTCAATTTGATACAGTGAATCTTTTAGGGTATTGTATTCTTTTAGTTGATCTAATGCACCTTTATAATTTCCAATTTTATAATAGTACTCTGAGAGTAAATTTGACATACTGGTTTGAAGATGTAAGTTTGACATTTCAACAGCAGTAGATTGCGCATCCAAAATAAATGGTAAGGAGTTTCTGAAATCAGAATGGTATTTATAAAATGCTTGGGTTGATTTATAATTTAATAAAAGTCTTCCATCATCTAGATTGTTTAGAAGTTCTTTGACTTCCTTCAATAATAAATCGACTTTTGAGAAATCGTTGAGTTTCATTTTACAAGAAGCCATTCCCAAATTGATACGCGCCTTTAAGGACTTTCTTCCTTTACTCGCTGTTATGATGCTATCTGATATTTCATAATAAGATAAAGCTTGTTGATAGTTCCCTCTTCGTTTATAAATTTTTCCAAGCGCATTATAGGGTCTTAGTTTTGAAGTTTTTAATCCTAGTTTCTCACAATACTCTAAGGATAATTTTGCATATTCTTCTGATTTTTGAAGATTGTTCATATTTAGAAATACAGCAGAAATTTCTGTGTATATTGAAGCATATTTAAACTTATCGATGACGGGGCGTAAATATGCTACAGCTTCAAATAAAATGGATATGGATTCTTCATAATTTCCTTTGTTGGATTTTATTCTAGCAAGATTAGTGAGATTAAAAGGTAAACTAGAAGAATCCTTGTGCATCATATCAATATCAATTGCTTTTTGTAAATACGCTTCTTGATTTACTAGATCACCTTTATTCTCATACACAAGAGAAATTGCTGAATAAGAATCAGAATAATAATCATGGCTCAAGTTTTCAGTGTTTAAAATTTCACGAGCTGCATATAAAATACTGTCTTCCTGATCTTTGAATTCATAGACGGATAATAAGGAGTTCATGGCCTCACCATATTGAACTTCCATATTATTTCTTTTTGCTAAAGTTATTGCTTCTCTGATGTAAATTTCAGCTGAATCTAATTTGAATTGATGCATAAGTCCTTTAAAAATGTGTCTCAATGCATTGATCTGAGCTACTTTATCATCATTTTTTATATGAATGTCATTTGCTTTTTTCCACAGTTGAGTTGAACTTATATAATTTTTATTCTTAAATGCTTCAACTGCTTCCTTTTCTATATCTAAACCTTGTCCAAAAAGTATAATTGGACTGCAAAACATAAGTATGATCGTGCAGAAATGTTGCAGATAGAATTTATTTAAAACATTCAATTTGAGCATACTTTGTGTTAGGCGTTTGCTCCAAAATAGGGAATTTAACATACTTTTTATAGACCGAGCACTTTTTTAATTGCTGAAGTTCTGTTATTTACACCTAATTTTGAGTAGATATTTTGTGAATGAAATTTAATGGTACTTAAAGAAACAAATTGTTTCTTGGCGATCTGTGCATTGGTAAATCCTTCAGTAATATCTAATAAGACATCATATTCTTTTTGACTTAGTGGATCGACTGCTTTTTCATTGACTTGTTCTAGGCTTAAACTGTTGTCTGATTTTTTAAACTCATAATTATAAAGTCCAATTGTTATACTAGAAATCAGATCTCTTGTTTTGAAGGGTTTTACTATGTAGCCACTTGGATTTACTTTTTTTGCTCGGTCAAGTGTTTGGATATCGGACAGTGCTGTTAAGAACATAAATGGTATATCGTAATTGGCTTTTAATACTTCTGCGACTTCGATGCCATCTTTGTTACCATCAATATTTATATCAAGAATTACAAATTCTGGAGACCGATTAGCGATGTAATCAAGTGCTGTTTCACTGTCATGTGCGATACCGATAGGTAAGAAGTTGTTGCTTAATAAAGTGTCTTCTATGTGCTTGGCAATAAGCACTTCATCTTCAACTATTAAAACTTTTAGTTTTTTTTCCATTATGCAGCAATTGTAAAATTTTTGATCTTTAAAGCTATACGCAGACCGGAGTCTGAATTTACTTCAATATCAGCTTTTAATTTATTGGCGAATGCTTGAATCAATGCGTATCCAAAAGAATTTCTTTTAAGGTCGTCATGATTGTCCAATCCCTTGCCGTTATCTGATACCTCCAAAATTAAACAATCTTCTGCTTTTGTTAAGGCAACTTTAATTTTTCCTTCGTTCTTTTCCTCAAATGCATGTTTAAAAACATTGCTTACAAGTTCATTTGTTATTAGTCCAAGTGGGATCATAGTATCTACATCTAACATCAACGCATCGATTTGAAGGTCTAAACAAATCTTCTCTTCATTTATATTATAAGAATCAAATAAATTGTCCAATATATTTTCGAAGTATTCTATACTAGAAACACCTTTTAAATTTTCAGCTGCATAAAGATCATTATGGATCAATGAAATTGTATGAACACGATTGTGTCCTTGTCGGATTGCGTCAAAAGCATTATTGTCTTGAATATAGTTGCTTTGTAATGAAAGTAACGAAGATATGATTTGCAGATTATTTTTTACTCTATGATGAATCTCGGATATCAAAATCTCTTTTTCAGAATTGGCTTTGACTAATGCTTGATTTTGATTAATTATTCTCGAGCGAAGTTTATAGATTACATAAATCAACATAGTAACCAACACAACGCCTAAGTATATATACGCATTTTGAATACCTAACTTTATAAATAGCAGCAATTGCATCGTTGAGACTTGAATTTCAAAGTTAGAAATGAAAAAGTTAGATCAACTGTACTTTAGTACAGTTTTAATATAAATTTTTAAGTAAAAACTTAATTTTTTCGAGTCCCAGTGACTCAAGATGGGATATATTTCTGATTGGAATGTCATCAATGTTTGGATGTGAAGCCACAGCTTTACTTACTTCATCTACAGATAAAATATGAATTATAGGGTATGGAGACCTGTTTGTATAATTAGAAACATCATCCTTGTCTTTATCCTTAAAAATATAGTCAGGATGAAAGCTTGCCAACTGATATTTTTGATTTAATTCAGTATCCTCTAATAACCAATTTGCTTTATCTAAGATGTTTAAGTAGGCATCAAAGTCTTTGCAAGCTTGTTCTAGTATATATAATGCAGAGTTGAATTTATCAGATTGATTTATGTCTAAAATGACTTTCCAAAAGGATTGCAATATGTCTAGTTCTTCAAGAGAATTGGTTGAATAAAAATGAATGGAATCTAATTCTAATGCTTTAGCTGCAAAAGGACACAAATTCTGTCCAATTACAAAACGGTTAATCCATTGCTTGGTTTGGTCAATGCAATTATTCAAACCTTAGTCAATCTTACCATAAATACTGCTTACAATTGGACCATTTAAAAAACTTTCAGTATCGATTCGACTTTGGAATACGGGGCCTTTATATTTTCCTTTCAGTAATAATAAAGCTGCTTCACATAATGGAGCTGCTGTCGTCGTTTGAATAGCTCTTAATGTTTTCTTTCCAACTTTCGAAGGATAAACACGTATGCTTTTTTCCATTGCTCTCAATATACCATTACTGTCTTTTCCTTTTACTGATGCAAATACAATAACAACATCGTCTTCAACGGCAGGTATGTTATTTAACATGGTTGAATTTAGGTTGCTCACTTTATCTTTATCACTAGGTGTACTTTCAATGACAGATTTTGCCCAATTATAGTGACCAGGAAAACGGATTGTTTTATAAGTTAGGTTTTTTACTTTACCTGCTAATGCTTTTGGAAGATCAGCTGCTCCTCCTGAAGTATAATCATCTTCATATTCAATACCATCGATCAAAATTGTTTCGGTGGCTGATAATGAGGGAATAGATCTGGTTTCAAAATCTTGTACGATCAATGCGTCTTTTACATATTCAGTAGCAACACCAATTGGGCTCCAAGTAAAAGCGTAAAAATGTGGCGCTCTGGCATGTTTTGATAATGCCCCTACTTTCATGTCTAAACTTTCCACGACATCTACATTGTATAAAGCAGTAAATTTATTGAACAAATGATTTGCTATTACATTTATATATCCTGGTGCTAATCCTGTTTGTAAAATAAAGCCGGTGTCTGCACCCTCTGCAATTTCTGTCACCATATCAGTTTCTTTTACATATTCTGTCAGATTTGCGTAATGACATTTATAGTCTTTTGCATATTGTGCTAATCTGGGTGCTTGAGATCCTGGCAAACAATCTAATATGATATCTGACTTTTTCAAAATAGCTTCCATATCAGAAGTTAATCCCTCTTCAGGTATAACAAATGGATCACACACTACTGCTTCTGAATTTTCATTGATTGTTTTGGCTACTCTGTTTGCAGATGAATCAAATCTATCACCAATATACAAATGACAATTTATAGACTCATTACTTGCTAAAATCAGACCAGCAGCTTCACCAATACCTCCAGCTCCGGCAATTAATATATTATAAGTACTCATTTACTATATTTTACGCAAATTTAAAATTTAAAAAGTAGGGATAAAGCATAATTTACAGAATTAACTGATAATCATTGAATTATACATATTATTAATATTACCAATGTATAATATGCTGATAAACAGTGAAAAATAATTTAATAATTTTTGTAATATGAAAATTACGTCTATCTTCGCATTGTAATTTTTAATCCTAACACCGATATTAAGATGGCTAAGAAGTCTGCTAAGAGTTCCAAGGGCAAGAAGGGTAGTACTATTAAGTTAAACGATGAGCGAATCGTCAAAATTGTTGGCGTTTTATGTTTATTTTTCTCTCTATACCTTACAATTGCTTTTATTTCCTATTGTTTTACATGGCAATCAGACCAAGACAAAGTCCTTGACTTATCAACGGCGATTCTCTTTAATGGAGAGATAACAGTAGAAAATTGGCTTGGACGATTAGGGGCATATACTTCCCATATGTTAGTATATTGGGGATTTGGTGTAAGTTCAGTTGGTGTCATCTTTTTACTTTTCAGGTTAGGATTAGATTTAATCAGTAGAGTTTCATTAATGAAGTTTTTCAATTTGTTGATGCAAATGATACTGTTAATGAGTTTCACTGCTGTAATCTTAGAATTTATTTTCCGATCTTCTTCATTCAGTTGGGGTGGATTAATGGGATATTCGATATATAGTTATTTGGCTAGTTTCTTAGGACAAATAGGATTGGTTTTATTAATGGTATTATTAATTATCGCTTCATTTATTTGGATAATTAATCCAATAATTCATTTAGACAGATTAAGAATGTCAACAGATTTGGGGCAATTTGCTGTTTCCAAACTTGATTTTTTACAAAGTTGGGGGCAAGCTGTTGATCAAACCTTAAAGCCAAGAGCAAGTAAGAAAAAAAGTAAGAGAGAACCACTTTTCGAAGAATTTGAAGGGGCCAATCCAAAAACCGAAATTAAAGATGATGGAAGTTTGAAACCTAATGACACTGGCATTGAGTTGAATCTTCCTGAATCTTTAGTGAGCTTTAAAAAAGCCCAAGCAAAAGCTAAAAGTAATCCCGATTTAGAGCTTGAACTAGAAGAAGTGGTTCCGGAAGCACAATCTGATGCAACTGAAACGGTTTCACCAAAACCTGTTAAAAAGGCAGGTCCTGATATGGACAGTGAGAAGCTTTATGTTGAGGAAGAAAACAAAGATGATTTCGAGCCTTACGATCCCACAAAAGAACTATCAAAATATCAGTTTCCAGGTTTTGATATTTTAGAAGATTATGCTGATCAAAAAGTAAAAATTAATAGAGAAGAACTTGAAGAGAATAAGAATCAAATCATCAAGACGCTATTAAATTATAATATTAAGATTACTAAGATCAGAGCTACAATTGGTCCTACGGTTACACTATATGAAATTGTTCCGGCACCAGGAGTGAAGATTTCTTCGATTAAAAAGCTTGAGGATGATATCGCGTTATCACTTGCAGCATTAGGAATCAGAATTATCGCACCTATTCCAGGAAAAGGAACTGTTGGTATTGAAGTGCCAAATAAAAACAAGCAAATTGTATCTTTCAAAGAAGTTGTGACTTCTGATAAATTTCAGAATGCAAAAATGGATTTGCCAATTGTTTTGGGTAAAACTATTTCGAATGAAGTATTTGTTGCGGACCTTGCAAAAATGCCTCACCTATTAATTGCAGGTGCAACTGGTCAAGGTAAGTCAGTAGGTATAAACACAATATTAATGTCGTTGCTTTACAGGAAGCACCCATCACAAGTTAAGCTTGTTATGATAGATCCTAAAAAAGTAGAGCTTTTCCCATACAATAATTTGGATCGTCACTTCTTAGGATTTTTGCCTAATGAAGATGAAATGATTGTTACTGACACAAAGAAAGTAATTAAGACACTCCATTCCCTAACGGTAGAAATGGATGATCGGTATGACTTGCTGAAAAAGGCACGAGCAAGAAATATTAAAGAATACAACGCTAAGTATGTCAATAGAAAAATAAGTCCAAAGGATGGACATAGATTTTTACCTTTTATAGTTTTAGTTATTGATGAATTTGCTGACTTAATAATGACGGCTGGTAAAGAAATTGAAACGCCAATTGCCAGATTAGCACAATTAGCAAGGGCAATCGGTATACACCTCATCATTGCAACACAAAGACCTTCTGTAAAAATCATTACAGGTATGATAAAAGCCAATTTCCCTGCTAGAATTGCTTTTAGAGTTACATCACAGATAGATTCAAGAACAATATTGGATGCTAAGGGAGCAGAACAATTAATTGGTAAAGGAGATATGTTATTAACAGTTGGTAGTGATATGGTAAGATTACAATGTGCTTTTGTAGATACACCAGAAGTTGAAGAAGCTATTGAATTTATTAGTAAGCAAAAAGGATTTGTTGAACCTTTCCATTTGCCTGAGGTAGCAGATGAATCATCAGAAATGGGCGGATCAAATTTAAAATGGTCTGACTTAGATCCTATGTTTGAAGAGGCAGCAAGATTGGTTGTAGGAAATCAACATGGATCCACATCAAATATTCAACGTAAGTTACAATTGGGTTATAATCGTGCTGGAAGAATAATGGATCAAATGGAAGCATTGGGCATTGTCGGAGAATCTAATGGTAGTAAACCGCGTCAAGTTTTATTCGTTTCTGAAATTGAATTGATCAATTATATTGATCATTTAAAATCAGGAAAAGTATAACAAAATTCATTTTATTTAGAATTAATAAATGTTTTGTTTTATTGATTTGGTCTAAATTTATAATTAAACACCTCGGAATACCATATATTTATTGTTGGTAAATAAACATTACAATTATACATGGTATTAGATATCATAACTTTACTTATAGTCGCTTTTGGATTCTATCAAGGATTTGCGAATGGGTTAATTAAAACGGTTTTTGCATCTTTATCGTTATTAATTGCAATTGTTGCAGCATTAAAACTATCTCCAACTGTCATTAAATTACTCCAAAAAAATGTTGATATAAATGAAGGTGTTTTATTTGTCATCGGATTTGTTTTGACATTTATTGGGACGATGGCATTGGTTCGGTTCCTTGGAAATAAGTTAGATAAATTGTCTAAGACACTTCAATTAAGCAGTGTTAACAAATTACTTGGTGGCGCTCTATTAGGTTTATTTTATGCGGTACTTATTAGTATTGGTGTCTATTTTGCTAATAAAGTAAGTTTGATTTCAGAACAACAAAAAAGCGCTTCGTTTACCTATGCACTGTTAGAACCTTTACCTAGAATGACACAAAATGTTGGAGAAGCGCTTAAGCCTATGTTTAATGAGTTTTGGAACTCTCTTCTTGACACTATGGATGCCATAAAAGAGAAAGGCGACGAGATGTCTGATGCACAAGGCAATTGATTTATAAGAAATTATTGTCATAACTCCCCCTGTTGCAATTGTTAAAACCAACAAGTCTGCTTGATCATATGTTAATTAAATCATATAGGTAAAGTTATCAGAATGAATATTTTATATATTTGTTTCATGATATCACAAAAAGCATTTGTATTCCTCAAAAACGCATTCAAATCTCAATTTTCATTTATCTTCTTATCAGCATTTATATCAACGACGGTATATTGCAGCAATACTGAAATTGATACATTGCCCCGAGTGTTTCTAATTGGAGAACATGATACTGAATATGAAAAATTGGTGACTGATTGTAATAAACCGTTATTCTCTGTTTGTAATGAATCCATGGATCAAGCATATAAAGCGTGGTTAACTGTCTTAAAAGATATTGAAGACTATGCTATCGCTGATACTTTTGATATCAAAGGTGTGAAGGTTTGGATAAATGTATTTTGGGAGCAAGATGGGTCGATCAAACACATAACTTATTTTCCGAAACCAAATTCGAAGAATATTGATTATGACGATTTTTCAAAAATGTTGGTCTCATTTGCTGATCAATATAAGTTTTTGAAAACGTATTCTGGATGTTTCAGCCATTATGGAAGTGCAAGTTTTCCTACTCATGCAGACTTTTATTTGCAAAAGGAATAATTCCAGATTATTTTAAATTTAACAAGGTTTTAAATAAAATTAAGGTGTTGACAACATACCTTTGCTCTGCATATTATGTTATTATTATGTAATGTAGTTTTATTAAAATAAATGAAGTAGATGAAAGTTTTATTATTATTCTTCTTTTCTATTCCAAGTTTGATGTTTGCACAATCTTCTGTTGATGATGTTGAAATGTCTGATCCTGAAGCGCTTTCTATTTTGGAAGCCATTGAAAGTGATTTTGTAAATAATGGTGCTCATCTTATCGATTTCGAATATATAGTTGAATCACCAGGATATCCAAAAGAGACACAAAAGGGAAAACTTTTACAATCTGGAAATTCTTTTGAATTGGGCATTGGGTCTCGAGAAATTATATCGAATGATGAAACGGTTTGGGTGGTTTTAAAAGATGATAATGAAGTTCAAATAAATGATGCAGACTTTGGTGACGATGGTGAGTATCTGTCGCCTTCTACTGTATTCAGTTTATATAAATCTAAAGATTATGTTTTTGCAGTTTCTTCTAATTTTAATGAAGCAGGGCAAGCTGTTACTCAGATCGAATGTAAGCCTATTGATGATGATTCTGATTATTCCAAAATGAGATTAACAGTTGGTGATAAAAACAAAGATGTCAAGCGACTTAAAATATTTGTCAAAGATGGTAGTCGGATGACTATGAAAATAAACGATCATAAGCGAAACGTTCAAACGACGGCTAGTAACTTCAATTTTGACGCTTCACAGTATCCTAATATTTTGATTGAAGACCTCAGGTTCTAACTAAGTAAAGTAATCATCATCTAAAATGTTTTCACTCGTACCTATTTTAGCATTGGTGAAAATCTTTTTAACCAGTAGGTATGTTAACCAACATGAAAGCAACCCGAAAGGAAGTGCAATAAAACTAAGTTCTAAGTTACCCAGATCATATATTGTTGTTTCCGTATACAATTCTAGATATATAGCGACTACAAACCCAGCGATAAACGTTCCAAAGTAATATGAAACAACACCAAGAATAGCATATCCCCACTTTGAGTGATTATGGTTTTTCGCTAAATCAAAGAATGCTTTTCCGATAAAGTAAATGAGTAAAAATCCTAACATGGAAGTGGTTTTATTTGACTTTAATATACTTTAAATTTTCTAATTGCCAATCTATGACCAGCCCTTGTGCTAAACGATCAGCAACTTCTTTTCCATATAAATATTCGCAAAGGTAAAGTGAAGCTTCAAATGATTTTGCACCTCCAGCAGAAGTAATATATTTACCATCATGGACAAATAAAACGTCGGATATAACTTCCAATTCAGGAAATGTATTTTTGTATAGTTCTACATCAGAAGGGAATGTAGTTGATGCTGTATTGTTTAATAATCCCGCTTTAGCTAAGACGAAAGCCCCGTCACAATGCGATGTCACAAATTCGCATTTTTCAGCTGTCTGTTTCACCCATTCTATCATAACTTTGTCCTCAAGATCTGAGTCTAAATGGTGTTCTGCGCTGGGAACAACGAGTATGTCGATTTCAGGTACGTTTCCTTTTGTATACGCATAATCAGGAATAATTTTTAAACCTTCAAAACTTGTAATGATATCATTTGTTTTTGCTACAGTGAAAACGTTCATAGGCTTGATACCTTCTCGATATTTTGTATGTTGAAAAATATCAAAAGGAGCTGTTAATTCAGTATTGTAAACGCCATCCATGATAAGGAATCCAACGTTGTAAGCATTATCGATAAGTTCAGGAGGACTTATCATCTTATAGGCATCTTCTTGTTTACAACCAATAAAGAAAATAAAAAGAATGAAAGCCGAAACTGACTGATTCATTATATAAATTTTGATAAATATAAGGCATAAAATAAAATAGGCCTTCAATAAACTTGAAGACCTATTACTAAATTGAAAAATCTAACTATATATTCAAACTTCTTAATTCATCATTCAGTTGTAATTCTAGAATTGAGGTCGCATCAAGAATCATATCGATGTCATGAGGAAACGGTAAAGGGTTTGCTTTGATTCTATGAATGTCATGTTCGCACAAGGCTCTTTTATCGCCATTAAATCTCAAAGCATAATCGTTAAATTCGTTTTCTACTTCTATTGGAATAGATTTGACCAATCGGTTGCTGTTTACTTTAGAAACAGTTAATCTTCCTGCGACGAAACTGGATTTCTCTCTGATTATTTCAGTAACCCTAGCTTTCACCTTTTTGAAGATATCAATCTTAATTCGACTTCCAGTAGAATCGATTTTAAATTCACCATTTTTCTTTTTTGCATATTTAAATCCAGTTTTAATTTTCTTTTTATCCACATGATGAGAAACCGTTTCTCTTTCAGGACTTACATCGATATCTAAGATCTCAACTGTGGCGATGTAATCCACTTTATCATGCAATGTCATATCAGTATGAAAATCTTTCCATTTTGTATCCAAATGATTAACTGGAACTTGATCCAGCAGATTTGTCATTTCGAAAGGAATGTATCCATAAGCATCATGTTCAAATTTTACCAGAATATGCGTAACACCTATTTTATAAGCTTGCGCTTCCAGTTCAATACTGTTTTTATAATTAAATCTGTAATCACCAACATCTTTGAATGCAAAATATGCTCTTCTTGCCATAGATTTTTCGTTACTTTCAATAGCACGATCTAGAAGACTAACGGCATGGTTGTATCTGAATTCAGCACCACTATCTAATGCCCTATGTTTTAAATCTCGTGTTTTAATAAATTTGAAGTGTGCTACATAACCTTCTTCACTCACCAAAGGTAAAAATGGCTTAACCTTATTTTGTCTGGCTTCGATTTTATTGGTTAATCTGATGGCATTGTCCCAAAGACCTGAATTCAAGTTATCACTCAGATAATTCATCTCTTCATAGTCTCGTTCCGATACTTTTAAAAATGCGTCTTCTAATGCTTTTACATGAGAAGTCTTTTTGTTTTTCTTGCCTGCTAGTTTTTTTGTAGCATAGACGATGGCTTTGTCGTATTCACCTTTTTCGACCATCTTTTCTATGTTTTTACAACTAGTCAAAAGCAAAAACATGCTTAATGTGTAGAGTAAATTTTTCATAGGCCGATCATTTATTTATTAATAACTATTAAGGGAAAGATGGGGTAGAGGTATGGAATGTTACACAGAAAAATAGATTTAAGGAATGATTAACATGAATATAAATATTCATTAAAATTTAATTCTTTCACTCTAACGAGAATGTTTTATAACTATAATCTGTAAGAATTAAAGGCGCTATTTAATCGATTTGGTAAGTTCGTCTACTGTTTTAATGGCTGAAAAGCTGCGATTGATTTCGAATCTGGTAAATTCTTGGTCAGCTCTGAAACCAAATCCAAAACTTGTATCACCTATTTCTGGTTGGGTGATTTTAATAGCTTTATTTGTATACACTTCTTCTTTGGCTTCATCCCAAACCAATTCTTCAGTGAAAAGTTTTTCGTTTCTTTTATTGTATAAGACGACATTGTCTTCGACATAAATTTTGCTGTCTTTATCTTTCCTGACAGCATAGTCTGCTTCTAACCAACTTGTTACTTGTTGATTTTCATTTAAAAATTCGACCAATAATCCTTCTGGGAACTCATCATATGTTTCTAGGTTGGTGTTGTATCGATTGAGTTTAGGGCTGATGATTCTTACTCGGACTTTTGCAGAATCGCTGTAGAGCATTTCGATATTTTCTGCGACTTCAACTTTTAGATTATTTGAGGGTAGAATTTTTTTAACTTCAGATATATCATTTGAACATGCTGTTAAAAAAAATAGGCAATATGCTATTAAAATGTACCTCATATTTTAGCGAAGAACTGTAACATCATCAATGTAAGGTAAGGTGACATTATCAATAAACCTAACTTGAGCGACCCAAACAAAGACTCCGGGATTAACAAAATCTTGAAATGAACCGTTACAATCACCAAATCGACCATCCCATTCAAAGATTGGATCTTGAGGATCAATGTTGTCACATTTAAAAATTGGATTTCCCCACCGATCAAATACAGTAAATTCTTCAATCAATTCTACTTGCGGTCCAAATTCTAAAGTAAAAACACTGTTTACATCATTAGAGGTTGGTGTAATCACATTTGGGTAATATAATGGTCGGACTAATTCCGTGGTAATTGTGACAGAATCTTGGTCTTCACATCCCATCTCATCAATGACTGTTAAGACATATGTGGTAGTTCCAGGTGCTAATGCTATTGGGTCTAGACAATCTGTACAACTTAATCCTTCTATCGGTGACCATGAAATAATATCACCAGGACTCATTGGTGTGTAATTACCAAAAAGTTGTGTTTCTTCTCCGAGATTTATTGTGACATCAGCTGAAACTGTGACTTCAATTGGTGGCGGTGAGTCTATGGTTACTGCATTAGTATTTGTGCATCCTTTAGTGTCAGTAATGGCTATGTCATAGACACCTGCTGCCAAACCGTTAAATACTGTATTGGGTAAGAAATCGCCGCCATTTATACTATAGCTATATTCTGGATTGCCACCTGATCCTTGAACTGAAATAACACCTGTTTCGTCTCCAAAACAGATAACATCTGTTGTTGTGGCATCAACCATTAAGTCTGAATTATTTTCACAACAAGGTTCGATTTCAATATTCATTATTTCAGAAACGACACATCCATTTAATGTTTCAACAGTTAGAATAATTGATTTGGAGCCAATCGAAGCATATTCAATTTCGAATGGTCCCTGACCAAATTCAACTGGAGGTGTCGCGTCAACACCAAAGTTCCAAGAATAATTTATAATTGGATCAGGTGAGACCAAAGAGGTATTCACTACTTCTAACTTTTTGTCACAATTTAACCCATCTAAATCGATCACTTCAAAACTTGGCGATGGGCCCTGAAAAGTTCCGGTACCTCCAAATTCAATTGAGAAACCCAGACCGGTTCTGGAAAAATTCATTACAACTAAGGCGTATGATTTACCAGCTTCCATATTAATAGCATCAACAAAATTATTATCTCCACTATCTACACAACCAGGAAATTCACTTGTCATGCCATCGTTAATGGCTAATCCTGTTGGGCCGCTGCATCTTTCCCATTCTTCAAAAGGGTCTTGAACAAAAATTCCATTTAGATCTATAGTACCATTAGCACCTGATGCCATACATCTGATCATTTCTTTAGCAAAACAATCGTCGATGCCATTTGGGAGTTCGAAAAGTGCAAAATCGATATCATCCGATGGCTCTCCCGGGACATAATTATTTGGTGTTAATGTAAAGGTCAAACTACCAGGTTGATCACATGTCCACCTATACCAACTCGAGTTAAATTCCTCCTGTAAACATTGACCTGGAAAGAGTGAATCTAACTCGGTGATATCTTGGCCGGCTGTTGTTAAACTTTCAACTTGGAATCCGGATTTATCACAAAGGATAACGCCATCAACGCAATCGGATTCAGGCGAAGGGGGAGGAATAAAATCGTTAATACATAATCTGAATCTGCCGGTTTGAGAAGTCTCCACATATAAATAATATCTTAGTCCAATTGTCAACCCAGCTACCGTCAGCTCATCGTTAAATCGAGAGCTTCCTGGAGAACAACTTACAAGTGTCAAATTATTACAAGGACCTGTAAATAATGCCATTTTGGGATTTTCAACATTACCTGCGATACCTCCACTTTGAATTTGAGCTGTTATTGCAGGTTCAGCTGGTGTAAATGAAAACCAAACGCCATTACTAAAGCCAATAAAACAACTGTTGGGAATCATCGGATCAGGATTTGAATCTGAATTTGAAAACTCACCATTTGAAGAACAATAATTATCAACAGAAGAAATTGCAGTTGCTGAGAAACAATCGTCATTTATCGGTTGTGAAATAGCAATTGTTGATGTAGCTAATAAAATATATGTCAAATATTTTTGCATTAAATCATGTCGTTTTTGTTCTAAACACAAAGTTATTCTAATAATAGAAAATCAAAATACGATCTTGTATTATAATACTCACTAAACGCAATTAGTACAATTTTGATTAGTATTCATGGATAATTAAGATACTTTTAACCGATAAAATGTAGATTTGAGAATAAGACACTATCAAATGTCTTAGAAAATAAATATCACTTTTAACAAACCATGCTATATGCTTTATCTGGTCCCAACGCCAATAGGAAATCTGGAAGATATTACAATTAGGGCTATAAATGTGCTCAAAGGGGTGGATGTTATTTTGGCTGAAGACACTAGAGTGACTAAGCGACTTTTGGATAAATATGAAATTGACACGAGATTATCGGCATTTCATGCACATAATGAGCATCATAAATTGGAAGATGTGATTAATCAGCTAAATGATGGTAAAAATATGGCGTTGGTTAGTGATGCAGGTACGCCAGGAATTTCTGATCCTGGTTTTCTATTGGTTCGAGCAGCTGTTGAAGCTGATGTTCCTTTAACATGTTTACCTGGAGCTTCGGCACTCATACCTGCAGTAGTAATGAGTGGATTGCCGTGCGATAAATTTCATTATGAAGGTTTTTTGCCACAAAAAAAGGGTAAAATGACCAGACTCAAGTATTTACTCAGCATTCCACACACTTTTGTAATCTATGAATCACCTTATCGCGTGTTGAAAACACTTAAAAAAATAGCGGAAATGTCTGAATTTGATCGATATATCTCAATTTCTCGTGAAATCTCAAAAATGTATGAGGAAAATATAAGAGGATTAAATTCCGAACTCATAAAAATTATTGAAGAAAGAAAGGCTGTCAAGGGAGAGATCGTGATGGTAGTCGAAGGATTAAGAGGTTAAAATCAAGTACTTATAAATTTTAATTATTTACCATATGTTATTCCTGTATGGAAATATGAGTATCAACTATCCAAATTCTTGATAATAGCTTCAAATTTTCCCTTATATCATTTAAAAATTCATTAAAATTGCTCTCGAATTGATTGCGATGCTCATCCATAATGTTAATTTAAATTAGATCGCATTTTTAGAGGGTTATAAGTGATTATATCATTACTAATCAATAATTTTAACTTTTATTTGTATGAGTATCTTTTTTGTAGTATTATAAAAGCACATGCCCGCGAGCAAACCAAAACACATAGTTGTAATAGTAGCGGATAGCTTACGTTTTGATTCTGTCTATCAAAATGGAGAGGCTGGTGTGTCTTATATGGAGAAAAATGGCACTCAATTTACCAATGTAAGCTCTCCAGCTTGTTGGACTTTGCCTGCCACCGCAAGTATGTTTACTGGTGACCTTCCACATACTCATCAAGCCACTACTCAAACAAGAGCGTTAAAAAAAGATGCATTAACACTTGCTCAAATTCTAAAGCAACAAGGATATAGTACTTATCAAATGACATCTAATGTTGCAACCACAGAAATATTTGGTTTGGACAAAGGATTTGATCAGGTTATTAAAACGTGGGAATTAGCTGAACAGAAAGGATTGAAAATTTCTCAATTACTGGTTTTACTAGGCAAACAACGGATAAGGAAAAAATTATTTTCAAGAGATGCCATTTCAGAAAGTTTATCGTCTGATTTAAGAGCTGGAAGTGTTTGGTTTAGGAGCTACTACAAATTACTATTCGATCATGCCAACCATATAATGGAAGATCATGATAAAAGAGGGGAGAGTGCATTCATTTTTATAAATTTAATGGAAACACATTTTCCATATCATATTGATCAGGAATTTAAATTCTCGAGCAAGAATCCTTTTAAAAATCTGAAAGAGTTAAAAACACTTTTCAGTATTATTAATCAAACTTTTTTAACAAAGGAAAATTCATTGCCGAATGGAAGTGGATTAAAAACTGTTAAGTCACGACAAAGCAAAAGTTGGGATCTGATAAAAGATGATTTGGATGAATTTGTTCGATCGATACATGAGGACAAAGAAAATTTGGTAGTATTTACATCTGATCATGGTGAAAACTTTGGAGATCAAGATTGGGTCTATCATTTTTCAAATGTGACCGATGCTTGTACAAGGGTTCCTATTTTTTGGATGGATCACAATGGTATTACGCCAAGCATTAAAGACCACAAAACAAGTTCAAGATTGTTGTTTCATTCTATTGCTAAAAAAGCTGGGTATACAGCTGTCAATGGTGAGGATCTCTTTAATAATAACATTTATAATATTCCAATTTCCCAGAGTTATTGGTACAACAACCATGGTAAAACTTTAGATAAGTACAAGTACAATCAATTTTGTTTCCACTACGAGGGAATGAGATATCTGAAGAAAAACGGATCTTGGGCGAGAGCTGCTTCCACAGCATACGAAGATGGAAAATCAGAAATGCCTTTTGAAAACCTTGGCGAAAATATTAATCCAATTCACGAAATTGTGGAAGATAATGAGGTCAAGGCATATTTAGAGCAACACTTAAAAGAATTCCTCGAATTTGAACAAAAGATCAAGTAAGGCTTTTGATTGATCATTTCCACAATTTATTTTGGTTCATTCTGTTATTTAAATTGCAACCTCATAACTTCAATAATTAATCTATAATGAAATCCAGATTAAAAGCGATAATATTTGATTGTGATGGTGTCTTAGTTGATAGTGAAATTTTATCTGCTTCGGTTTGGAGTGAAATGCTTCAAGAGCGCGGTGTTCAAATTTCACCAAATGAAATTAATGAAGCTTTACAAGGTGGCAACATTTATACTTCTATTGATTATTTAGAGCAGTTTGTGAAGGTTTCCAATAGAATGGCTGTAGAGACAGAATATAGAAAACGAAGTGCCATAAAATTTGCTAATGAATTGCAACCAGTCAAAGATATTGAATCATTGCTCAAGGATATTAATCTTCCGCGATGTGTGGCAAGTAATGGTCCTTTGAGTAAGATAAAGATGAATTTAAAAAACACTGACTTGGGTAAGTATTTTGATGCTGATCTTTTATTTTCAGGTTATGATTATGGTTTTAAACCAAAGCCTGATTTATTTTTACATGCATGTCAAGCTATTGGCTTTCTTCCAAATGAATGTCTTGTGATTGAAGATAGTTTGGTTGGAATACAAGCTGCAAAGGCTGCAAATATTCCTAGTATCTATTTTAACCATCAAGTGGAAACGGTTGATAAAGAAAATAAGATTTATGGCAATATGAAAGACGTAAGAACTTACATATTATCGCAAATCAATTCTATGTAGCATTCTATATGTGAATATATCTGTTTCCAGTAGCGCCCAATGCAGCTTCTTTTACTGCTTCGGAATATGTAGGGTGAGGATGTGAAATCCGTGCCATATCTTCTGCGGATGCTCTGAACTCCATTAGGGCAACAGCTTCCATTATTAGGTCGGCTGCTCTTGCTCCACACATATGTACGCCTAATATTTCATCAGTTTCTTCATGAGAAATTACTTTTATCGACCCTTCGATATCCATACTTGCTCTTGATCGTCCTAAGGCTTTCATTGGAAATTTACCCACTTTATATGGGATATCTGATGCTTTGAGTTCTTCTTCTGTTTGCCCAACTGCAGAAACTTCTGGCCAAGTATATACAACGCCGGGAATCAAGTTATAATTGATGTGAGGTTTCTCACCTTTCATGTATTCAGCGACAAAAATACCTTCTTCTTCAGCTTTATGGGCGAGCATAGCTCCTTTGATAACATCACCAATTGCAAAAATACCTTCAGCAGAAGTTTCCAAATGATCATTGACAACTATTCTTCCTTTGTCATCTGTTTCAACGCCAATGTTTTCAAGACCAAGACTTTCGGTGTAAGGTTTTCTACCTATTGCTACTAAACAATAATCAGCTTTAATTTCTTGAATTTCTTCAGTGTCTCTTTTTTTGAATGAAATGGTAGCACTTTTAGCTGTTGCGCTTACAGTTGTTACTGCATGATTGAGATGGAATTTGATGCCTAATTTTTTCAGAGATCTTTGCAAGTCTTTTGTGACCGTTTTATCCATGCCTGCTAAAATTCTGTCTTGGAATTCTATGACTTCTACTTCAGTTCCGATTCTTGCAAATACGGATCCTAATTCAAGACCAATAACGCCTGCGCCAATAATGACCATTTTTTTAGGAATAGAAGTTATGTTGAGGGCTTCCGTTGATGTTATGACTCTTTTTTTATCATAGTTAAATGCATCTGGTGTTATAGGTTTTGATCCAGTTGCAATAATGGCTTTGTCAAATTCTAAAACTTCTTCTTTCTCAGCTGATTTAACTATCAATTCACTTTTGGACTTAAAGCTACCGTGACCAGTGTATACGTCAATTTTATTTTTATTCATTAAAAACTTGACACCTCCGTTCGTTTGTTCTACTACAGAAGATTTACGTTTAATCATTTGCTTTAAATCAGCTGACACCTGACTTACTTTGACACCATGTTCTGCAAAATTTTTGACTGCATTATGGTAGTGTTCTGTTGAGTCTAAAAGTGCTTTTGAAGGAATGCAACCTACATTTAAGCAAGTGCCACCTAAGACATCATATTTTTCAACTATAGCTGTTTTCATGCCAAGCTGCGCGCATCTTATTGCTCCAACATATCCGCCAGGACCTGAACCAATAATTACTACATCGTACTTCATAGGATTTTATTTTCTTAAACTGTATTAAGTTTATTTGTTGTTGTTGTTATTTGGATTGTCTTTATTCCGATTTTTATTATTAGGATTTCTTCGTTTATTTTTCTTTTTTGGATTGTTAGGTCCTCCAGATTTTTTATTCGAAGAGCTATCAGATTTTTTTGATTCTGGATTGGCCTTCTTTTGATTGTTTTTATTATTTGAATCTTTTCTTTTGTTATTCTTCTTCCTTTTATTTTTTCTCTTGTTTCTTTTCTTTACATCAGGAAGTTCGATTTCCCCAGTTACATCAGCAAATTCCAATTCAATATTATCAAAATCAATATCTTTAGGTTGGATTTGTACTTCAAGCGCATCAATATTTTTAATCTTGATGCCATCTTTATTCATAGCAAGCAGTTTCTTTACTTTGGCGACGCTTAATGGCAATAAAGGACCTTTGATATTATCTCTTTGTATGGCATAATACATGATTCCTTTAAAAATATCCGTTTTGATTAGAGTAGCTAAACCATTATCCAATCTTATTTTATCTGCATTTTTAGGGAAGTCAGCCAAAGCATCAATATAAGTATCGAGCTCATAATTTAAGCAACACTTCAATCTTCCACATTGACCTGTAAGTTTGGTTTGATTGATAGCTAAGTTTTGATATCTGGCAGCTGTTGTATTCACTGTTTCAAAGTTAGACTTCCAGGTAGAACAACACAGTTCTCGGCCACATGTTCCAATGCCTCCAATGATTGAAGATTCTTGACGTGAGCCAATTTGCTTCATTTCAATTTTAACTCTGAATTCTTTAGCAAACACTCTTACAAGTTCTCTAAAATCGACTCTGCCTTCAGCTGTATAGTAGAAAGTAGCTTTTCTTTTATCACCTTGGTATTCGACATCACCAATTTTCATATTTAGATCCAAAGTTCTGGCGAGGACTCTTGCTCTTACCATAGCTTTTTTCTCCATATTTCTCGCCTCTTCTAATTTTTCCAGATCACGATGATTGGCAATTCGAATGATTTTATGGATTACACTTGCTTCATCTTTCTTTTTCTTTTTCATTTGAAGGCGAACCAAATCTCCGGATAGAGAGACTCTTCCAACATCATATCCATTTGTTGATTCAACGACAACCATATCGCCGGTGATGGCATAGGTATGATCAGGATTTAAGTAAAATCCTTTATGACTTCCTTTTTTAAATGAAACTTCGACTATTTTATACTCCATTGGATCATGAAGATCCAGGGTAGCGAGCCAATCGAAAGTATTTTTTTTATTACAAGAACCGCTTGTACAGTGTCCTTTATTTCCACATCCCTGAGGGACTCCATTTTTAGTTACTGAGCACGACGCACATCCCATCTTTATACCATTTATATATACGCAGTCATTAAAAATCTCATTTTTAGAGATAAACTTTGACTGTTTAAAGTTTTAACGAAGTTGACTATCCATTGTTTTTCTCATATTCCATTCAAATCGACATTTCTATTGTGAAAAGAACAATTCTTATGCCTCAAATGAAAAATTAACCTCGTATTGTTTGTAAATATCTGCAAACGCCTTCGTTTGAGATAAAAATCACACAAATTTATTGACTTCTGACCTTAAAATCTCATTTATTTCGAAAGACATATTCATAATTAGGATTTTTATTGACAAATTTCTATCGATATAGCCTATATTTTTACTAAATAATCGCTCCAATAGTGCTGTTTTCTGCCTATTTATTATTTTTTGCATTTTCAGGATAACATTTTTCTCATCTTGAGATAGTCTTAATCTGTTGGTTTCTCTCAGATTCAATCCTAAAAGATATTCTCTGAGGAAGTGTAATGTATAGCCCATAAAATTTTTCAGATCTTGCTTTGATTTACCTACCAGATAATCGGTCCATTTTGTCAAATCTTCAGGGTCTGCTTTATATGCAAACCTGAACCATGCCAGCATATCTTCAGAATAGTTCATTTGATTTTGAGCAGCCAATTGCATCGCTTTTCTCATATTGCCAGATGCCAAATATTTAATTTCTTCGGATTCACTTTCTTCTAAAGTAAAATGATTTTGCAAATGCATTCCAATTTTTTCATCATCAATAGGTGGGATACTTATTATTTGGCATCTTGATCTGATGGTGTTAAGAATGGCTGTACGATTAGAGCATATCATTATAATTATGGTGTCAGGGGAAGGTTCTTCAATCAGTTTTAATAAACGATTACCTTCTTTTCTTAATGATTCAGCGTGCCAGATTATCTGGACTTTATATTTCCCTTCATATGTTTTGAGACCTAAATTTTTAATAATGCTGTTGCATTCTGCCACATTAATGTTTGATACTTTGTCAGAAGCACCAATATGATTGAGCCAGTCATTTAAATTGCCAAAGCTGTTTGCTTGAAGAAATGATCGCCATTCTGGTAAAAAGTGGTTGCTTATGGTATCTTCCCGTTTGATTTTATCCATTTTTACGACTGGAAAGGCAAAATGAATATCTGGATGAATATATTGAAGGCTTTTTGAGCAAGAACTGCAAGTGCCACAAGCTTCAAAATCAATTGGTTCTTTGCATTGAAGTAAGGTGGATAAACCTAATGCAAGTCCAAGAGGTCCAAATCCAGGTTGTCCAACCATTAATATAGCATGAGGTAATCTGTCTTCCGACACTACTTTTTTAAAATAAGCTTTAATTGATTCTTGACCTGGAAAATCTTGAAGGAGCATTGAGAATTAAAATTTTCGCAATTTACGATTTTTTGTCTTGAGAGACTGATTAATATATTTAATCTCTTTGGATTGGTTAGACATTTGAAAGTAGTTACAGATATGCTTAGATTTGATGAAAATTTGAAAAAAAATGAGAATTTCGATATACAGATGGGGACATTTTAACGCTGCACACAGATTACATAATGATCATTGGTCAGACGAAAAAAACAAAGAAGTATTTGGTAAATGTAATAACCCGAATTTCCATGGACATAATTATGAAATGGAGGTAAGGTTAACAGGGGAATTAGATCCAGAGACTGGATATCTATTTGATTTGAGTGAATTGAAAAGAATTATGAAGAGCGAAGTTGAAGATAGATACGATCATAAGAATCTAAATTTAGAGTGTTCAGAATTTAAAGATAAAAATCCTAGTGCCGAGTTAATTTGTTACGAGATTTATAAAATTCTGAGAAATGTGATCGATAAGAAATATGACATTGGTGTCAAACTATGGGAAACACCAAGAAATTATGTTATGTATCCTGCAGAACACTAATTTTTAAATAGTCACATTTTACAATTCTATTTCATCACCTAGACTAGGAATGATTACCTTTTCAAATCCGGCTTCTTCCAAGTACGCTTTAAATTTTACTTGTCGATCAGGAACACCATGAACTAAAAATATCTTTTTAACTCTTTTTTGGTTTGATAAGAATTCTTTCATTTCTTTTCTGTCAGCATGAGCTGAAAATGAATCCATTGTTTTAACAGTTGCATTCACTTTTTTCTGTTTGCCAAAAAGCTTGATTACTTCGATTCCATCTCTCAGCATACCTCCCGGCGTATCTGGTGAACAATATCCTACAATTAAAAAAGTTGCATTGTGTTTTTCAATATTATTGAAAAGGTGATGTTTGACTCTTCCTGCATTCATCATACCACTGGAACTGATAATGATACATGGCTTATTGGATGTATTTAGTGCTTTAGATTCTGCGACGTCTCTGATATACGTTAGGTCATTAAAACCAAATGGATTTGGATCCATTAACATATATTCGTTCAAATCATTATCATAGCATTCTGGATGCGTACCATAAATGTGTGTTGCATTCACAGCTAATGGACTGTCAACATAAACAGGAATTTTAGGCAAAAGACCATTGTTTTCCATTTGATCTAACATGTAAACAATTTCTTGAGTTCTTCCAATACTGAAAGCAGGAATTATCAGTTTACCTTTCTTTTCGCAACAAGCTTCTTTAACGATACTTAAAAAAGTTTGAGATTGTTGAGGAGGGGCTTCATGTTCTTTATCGCCGTATGTAGACTCACAAATAAGAAAGTCAACTTCAGGCATTTGAACAGGGTCTCTCAAAATAGGTCTTTCAGGTCTTCCTATGTCTCCTGTAAAACCAAACATCGTTTCTTTATCACCTTCTTTAATTTTTACGGTGACACTTGCACTTCCTAGAATATGTCCTTGATCTTTAAAACAAACTTGAATATTTTTAGCGATGTGAAACCATTGGTTGTAGGCATGTCCAACAAATTTATCCATGGCAGGAGAAACGTCTTCACTTTGATAGAGTGGCACTCTAAACTGTGAACTTTTTTTCTTTCTTTTCTTTCGTAATTTATTATTGTGCCATTCAACATCTCTTTCTTGAATTTTTGCTGAATCTAATAGCATAATAGCACACAGACTTCTTGTAGCATGAGTAGAATGAATAGGTCCGTCAAAACCATCTTTTACCAGTTGAGGTATTCGGCCACTGTGATCGATATGTGCATGAGAAAGAATCATGACATCTATTGTTTTTGGATCAAAGTACCAAGTGTTATTCAAGTCCCAAACATGTTTTCCTTTTCCTTGGACTAATCCACAATCAAAAAGAATTCGAAATCCATTGGGTAAAGTAAGTACATGTGCACTTCCAGTTACCATTCCAGCTGCTCCAGCAAATTTAATATGCATATTGAAAAATTGTGAACTGCAAGTTATGTAAAATTTGATATTGTTAAGAATCTCAAGACTATTAAAGGATTGCTAAACTTCGATTGTGCTTATGATTGACAAGATTATATTATTAAGTTTACAATAATAATCTCATCATTTAATGAATATTTAAATAGAATGACTTTGAAGAATCCAGTTTTAGTTTTCATATTCTTTTGTTTGACTATAAATGCCCATTCGCAAGTTGAACCAACAACTCAAGCAGAAGAAAAGAAGGTTATGGTTACAACAAAAGATGGCAGTGTTGTTTATGGAACTTTTGTGGAAAGAGATGATAATAGTTTGGTCGTTAAATCCATGTCCTTATCAACAGTTGTTATTCCCATTAGTGAAATTGAGGACATCATTTATTTGCGATCTAACAAATTGAAAGATAAGAAGGGTTTTAATATAGATTATCATAATTCAACTCGATATTTTATTTACCCTTCAGGTTATGGATTGAAAAAAGGTCAGAGTTATTATGAAAACGTTTGGATATTTTGGAATTCATATGCAGTAGGTGTATCAGATAATTTCACTTTTTCTGCCAGTTCTGAAATAGCAAGTTTATTGTTTGCATCTCAATTTCCAACCTTATTTTTAAATGGAAAATTTAGTATTCCTTTCGATGAAGATAAAGGAGCATTTGGAATAAATTTAAGTTTTATTACAATACCAGGAGATGATTTTCAAAGCTATACCTTTTTGTCTGGGTCATTGACTGCAGGATCACGAAATCATAATGTTACATTAGGTATGGGAGGAGGATTTCATGTTGCCAATGGCATTACGGATGAAGTTATTCCAATTACTTTATCTTTTATGACAAGAGTCTCAAGTAAACTAAGTTTTGTAAGTGAAAACTGGTTGATTGCTCAAAATGATTTTAATGATTTTAACGGCATCGTTTCTGCAGGACTGAGAATCCATTTTAAAGAAACAGGGAACGCATTAAATATAGGACTGGTTAGACCATTGGATCTTGACAGTAGTTTTATTGGAATTCCGTTAGTGTCTGGTACTGTAAAGCTTAAATAAATAAAATAAAAAAACCACCTCATAAGTAATTAGGAGGTGGTCTGATTTTTTTGAGGTTTATTCTAATTGTTTAAATAGATCAGTTTTCCTGATACCGTTAAATTTCTTGAATTGATTTTGTAATAATACAATCCTGGCATATTATTTAGGTGCTCACCTGAGATAGGGATGGCGTTTATTCTATTTTTCAAAGATATAGGACTATTAAAAACAATTCGTCCTGAAACATCAAAAATGGTTAAATTAGAATTCGAATATTGATTAAAATCATTTTCAATAATTATCTCACATCTGTTATTAAAAGGATTTGGTTTAACATAGGTATTGAATATATTACTATCAACGAATTTATTTGATGAAATGACTTCGTAATCTAATTCTACACACGTAGTCGTTACGTTTGAACTTACGTATTCTGAATTAAGGTTGTCATTCGTTATACTTACAACATCACTCACCTTGCTATTTTCTAACACCTTGAATGTGAGTGTAAACAAGTTTTCATTATTTTCTAATTGCTCACCTAATCCTGAAGCAGAAAACCAATTAGTAATCAGATATCCTTGTGTTAATAGGGCCTCGGAAAAATTGCCAGCTTCAAGTCCGGTTAAAGTGCTTGAGTGAAATCCATCATATTGTAACTTTTGGTTGTCAAAGCTTATCTCTAAAATAAAAGCAGCTACATCGGTAAAGTTGTCTGTTTTAAATTTCAGATTGACAGTTTCACCGGCTTTTAAATCTTCTTCTTTAACAACAATATCTGTACAAGTACTTTTATTTATACTGATAGGATTTTTGTCATTTAGATTAGCAGATCCATCTATATCTCCCATTTTAATTCCTGTAAAATCGGCCATGTCATATGAAGACGTCAAAGGAGTAAATGAAATGCTTTCTGGGTAATTTGAGTTAAGGATATTTGTTGGAGGAAATATAAACTTGCTATCTATAAATTTCCAGGAGTCTACAAATTCAAATTCTGGAGTGATGAAAACCAAAAGCTTTTGTAGTAAAAGCAAATCAGAAACTGTGATTGAATTGCTGTTGTCTAAATCAGCAGCGATCCATTCATGAGGATCAGTAAACCTTTCTATGAATACCAAATGTTTTTGTAATCTCAACAAGTCGCTGATATTGAC
>JABDKX010000206.1 GCA_013001975.1 Saprospiraceae bacterium
GAGCGCATAACGGACTTTGGGCTTATGGAAAAAGAACGGGTGAATTTGACTTACCACGTATGTATCAAACAAAGGATTATGCAACAATAAAAACAATTTATAAAGATCTAAAACTTCCAAATATTAAAATCGTCCTTACAGGAACAGGTCGTGTTGCCAATGGTGCTGCACTTGTTTTAGAAGATATGGGGATCAAAAAAGTTAATGCCCTCGATTTTGTAACCAATGATTATGATCAAGCTGTTTTCACACAATTAAACAGTTTTTATTATACGGCTCGAAAAGATGGAAAAGTTTTTGACAGCGCTATGGACTTTTATCAAAATCCAACAGAATACAAGAGTGATTTTCATCATTTTGTCAAGCACGCAGATATTTTTATAAATGGCATATATTGGGATAATGACGCACCTGCTTTTTTTACAAAGGAGGATATGAAATCAGATGCGTTTAATATCAAAGTTATTGCTGATGTCACTTGTGATATTGCTCCTGTTTCTTCTATTCCAAGCACGTTAAAGGCGACGACTATTCCTGATCCTGTTTTTGGATATAACCCAGAAAAAGAAAAAGAAGACGCACCTTTTTTAGATTCTGGAATTGACATGATGACCATTGACAATTTACCAAACGAATTACCAAGAGATGCCAGTGAATCTTTTGGAGAAATGTTTATCGAACATGTTCTACCTGAATTGGAAAATGAAAACAGTTCAATTATTGAGCATGCGACACTTTGTAAAAATGGACGGTTAGGATCATACTTCCAATACTTAAGTGATTATGTGAATACTGTATCTTAATCAAAGTTTATTTTGCATGTTGATAACCTACAATAAATAATTTGATTTATATTGTAATCTAAATCATTACAACATGATCAAACGATTAGTATTTACTTGTGCGCTTTTTTTAGGTGCCTTCTTAAGCCAAGGTGCGCACATCATCGGCGGTTATATTTCACATCAATGTCTTGGCATTGAAAACAACGAAGCTAATATACTTGTAGATATCACAATGTTTAGAGATGCATTTTCTGGAGGTGCACCTTTTGATAATCCAATTGAAATAGGAGTTTTTCGAAATAACAATGGCGAATATGAATTATTTCGGTCTATAAATATTGTTATCAACGATCAAATACAAAACGAAATTTTCAGCAGTCCTTACACATTAAGTAATAACATCGGTGATGTTAATCTACAAACAGCTTTATATCAATTTGATATTAATATTCCAATAGATAGTTTTGATTATGTAATAGCTTATCAAAGATGTTGCAGACAAATATCCATTTCTAACATCGAATACCCTGGAGATAACGGATTTGCATTAGAATTATTGATCACAAAAGATGGTTTGTCTAATTGTCATAATTCCGTTGCATTAATAGACACACCTCCTTTTGTAGTTATTCCAAATGCTGATGAAGTATTAAAATATCCATTCTTAGCAAACGATAACTTAGTGACAAAGTATAATTTTGTTGCTCCGAATAAAGCTGGAGGAGTATTCGATGCAGCTAATAACATGCAATATGGATGTTGCGAGTGTGTCAGGCCATCGCCAGAAGAATGTGGTCCTCCTTTCGATCAAATTAAATTTTTAGCGAACTTTACACCATCAACACCATTTGGGGATACAAACACCTATCTATTAAATGAAGATAATGCGACGCTATCTGGAAGATTTACCCAAGCTGGACTTTTTACTTATGGAATAAATGTAGAACAATACGACAATAATATTTTACAATCGAGGCAACTATTAGATTATGCTCTCTTTTCTGACTACTCGCCAGAATCATCAATAATATCCGTACAACCTTTTCATGATCTCAATGAAAACGGTATTAAAGATGACGATGAAAATTATGTTAGATTTTATAATTTTTCAATAAGTCCTGACCCTTTAAAAACCACCATAAAAAATAACTTTACTTTATTTAATGTTAATGAAGGGACTTATAATATTAAACTATCAACTAACATATGGAATATTACTACTTCTAGTTCCGTGGATGTTTCAGAATTGGGTAAAACATATATAGTAGATTTAGGCGTCAGCAAAAATTTTAATATAATAACAGGTGATATTAACCTTTTTGCAAATCAATTTATCTGTTCTACAACAATCAATGTTGAAATTGAAATTCTAAATGATGGAACCTTACCACTGAGTTTAGGTGTATCCTTAGAAATTCCGGAGGAGTTTAATTTTGTAAATTCAGATTTTCCACCTTCTGAGATTAACAGCACTATAATTACTTGGAATACGATTGAAGAGTTAGATTTATTTGAATCTGGATTGATTAATGTTACGCTTGAGATGCCAGACGAAAGTTTCATTGATAATATATTTGAGCTATCAGCCGCTATCAAGAGACCTGAAGGGTCAACACTAGATGAACATGTGTATTTTGATTTTGTCAGATGTGCCTATGATCCTAATGATAAATTGAGTTTTGGAAGATACCATCATTACGTAACGCTTCCATATCATCCCATTGACTACACGATTAGATTTGAAAATACAGGTAATTTTCGCGCAACTGATATTGTTATTATTGACGAGTTATCAAGTGATTTAGATGTCCGAACCCTAACAGATATTAAGTCTAATTTCCCAGTTGAAACAAGTATAGTCGGTAATAAGTTGACCTTCTTTTGGGATAATATTTTACTTCCACCAAGTTTAGGTGATCCAGTAACAGGGCATGGATATGTTAGTTTTAAAATCAGACCAAAAACAGGATTAGCTTTAAAAACTATTATTAAAAATCAAGCAGAAATTATATTTGATAGCAACGCACCTATCATAACTAATGAAGTTGAAAATAAGCTGGCAAGTAGTTTGACATCTACTAACGAGCTAAACAAATTATCTGATATTATTATCCAACCTAATCCTAATAGTGGCTTGTTTAAAATAGATACCGGAGACCAAAAGTTTAAAAACATAGAATGCAAAATCTATTCGATCGACGGGAAAGTTGTTCGATCAAGTGTCACAAATCAAGATCAAACAATTGAGGTTAATCTGGAAGCTGGGTTATATTATATTCAGTTAGTGAATATTGACAATACCAAGTTATATCCTTTGTTTATTAATTAAGGCATAAGAAGTAATATAAAAAGCAAGCAAAAGGTGTCACGCTGGTATGCGTTATTCTAAGCTTAGAATCATTTATCAGTTAGATAAGCTTTGACAGCAGTTTCAATGCGTATATCAATATTATCATACGACGCTTTGACAAATTCCTTACCAGTTATTTTTTCAAATAACTCTATATATCGATCGGTAATTTGATTTACAAAAGCATCTGGCATTTCTGGCATTTCTTGCCCTTCTTTTCCTTGGAATCCATTTGCCATTAACCATTCCCTTACAAACTCTTTCGACAATTGCTTTTGCTTTTCACCTTTCGATTGTCGTTCTTCATATCCATCTGCAATGTAATATCTAGAACTATCTGGTGTATGAATTTCATCTATTAAAATAATTTGCCCATCGTGATATCCAAATTCATATTTTGTATCCACTAGGATCAATCCTCTTTCTTTCGCCATTTTACTTCCAAGTTGAAACAAATCAAATGTATATCTTTTCAATAAGGCCCACTCTTCATTTGTAACAATGTCTTTAGCAAGAATTTCAGCTTCAGAAATATCTTCATCATGACCTTCTTCAGCCTTCGTAGCAGGGGTGATGATTGGTTTTGGAAAAGCATCCCCTTCTTTCATGCCATCTGGCATCTCCACACCACAAATGATTCTCTTTCCTTGCTTGTATTCTCTCCAGGCATGTCCTGCTAAATAGCCTCTTATAACCATTTCCAACATAATGGGTTTCGCTTTTTTTCCTGCACTTACATTAGGATCTGGATTGGCTTCCAACCAATTAGGAACGATTGTTTGGCTTGCTGACAAAAAGTGTTCGGCTATCTGATTAAGAATCTGGCCTTTATATGGAATAGCTCTCGGTAAAACATGATCAAATGCTGAAATGCGATCCGAAGCAACCACAATAATTTGATCTTCTAAGAAATAAACATCTCTTACTTTTCCTTTATAAAATCCAGTTTGACCTTGAAATACGAAATTTGTTTCTTTGATAGCATTCATTCCATTCACTTATGCCGCAAAAATAAATGTTTAATTTACATTATCCATTTTTTTGTTTTGACACTCGTTAAAATCATTTTGTTAATTCGGATTACATATCCCAATCAGCCTTTTTTAAATCGAAATCAGACACTTCCTTTTTCTCGCTTTTAAGGAGCATCTTTAAATTGAAAAGAGACATGACGACAACAATAAACAGCCAGATATATTTCCAGGCGACTGCAGGCAAGATGACCAATTCTTCAGCATATGCAGCTAAGTCGGATGATGGTCCTACATTAAAATCTTGAATGATAAAAAGTATTGAAGCCAAACCTATAAACATAAGCACAGCTTTACCTAAGGAAGTCTTATAGGTAATCAATAAAAGAACAAGTGCAAACAACATTAACATTCCCGTCGTAAATGCTGACGTATGCCAATAAAATCCGGTAAAGACCATGCTTAAAGCAAGCAGCGTTAATGTTGGCTTGACAAACCATTTTAATTTAGCGCCAATAAAAAATAAAATATTTCCAAAAATAGCAGAGCCCAAATATCCACCCATAATGGTGATGGCTCTATTACCGTTGGCTGATCTTGTCCAACCGCTGCCATCTTGGTTTATTTGAACATTCTCCACCCATCCACCAGTAAGGATTGCTCCTACCGCATGGCCAAATTCATGAAGAAATGTAACAAGTAATCGAATGGGATATAAAATCTTACGTCCCATTTCACCACCAAAGTACGTTAGGCCAAAATATGCAGCCAACATTAATATTATCTGAAATAGAGTCTTGCTTTTGATAATTTTCTTTTTATATAAATTTAATCAATCGTGTGGACAATTGTAAATAGAGACTTTACTTTTTAGATAAACGCGCGCTTAAGTACTTCCAATATCCTGTTTGTTTTGTCATAACTATGGAAAGGACTCAATAAAATTGAATTAGAGAGTCTAAGATTGACGCATTTTGAATTCGCCAATCCTTTATTTGGTTACCCTTAATAACCTTACCTCTAAAATGCTTGTTAATGTCTTTATACATATCAACAGCTTGGCTGTCACTAAAATAAGAATGCAACCAATCGGTCGGAATATAGTCCTCTTCTTTCAAGCCTAAGCCGCCGTCAAATATTTTTAATATACCCAAAGAATGTTTCAACCTAATTTTCGAATTAGGTCTTTCAGAGGCAGAGGATAATAAATATTTGTAATGAGTAAGAAAA